>CAVXOO010000178.1:0-8530 GCA_963762945.1 uncultured Acidobacteriaceae bacterium
ATTCGTTCACGCGCGCGCCACTTGAGAGCACCAGTTCGGTGATTTTGTGGTCGTGCTCGACGATGGGGGCAGGGTTGGGCGGGATAGACGAGGCGGAAATACCGCGCGGTGACGGGAGCGAACGAAGCCGTGCGCTCCACAATGCTGCTGAAGGGAATGTCGGCGATCTTGTGGAAGCTCTGGCCGTCGTCGCTGGCTTCAAGGTAGGGCGGAATGGCAGCGGTCTGATGATCGAAGACGCTGATGGCATCGTTGAGGCTGGCCAGCGTGACGGCCTGAATGGTTTGCGGATGGCCGTAGTCGAATTCGACCCAAGATTCGTGTCCGGGTGTGGACTCGTTGCTGGCGGTGGAGGCAGGGAGATCGAGCGCGATAGTATTCACATCGCCATCGGAGAGTGCGGGCAGATCGGGCGTTGCGGAATTCGGTGCTGCGGCGCTCGCCGTTATCTTCGGATTGAGTTCCTGCTGGGTTTTGTCGCCATCGGGAATTCTGTAGGCGATGACCGCAACATCGGTCGAGAACTCGAGAGGCGTCGTCACGGTTCCATCGGGCGCGCGGCGGCCGGGAACCTGGAAATTCTGAAAGGTTCCATCGACCTGCGGCGGATGGGCGAGCTTGCCCACGAACGGTTTGCCACCTTCGACGCGCGTCGCCGACCACACCATCTTCTTCATGCCCTGGGACGCGGGCACCCACGGTCCGCCGGTTTCGCTCCAGCCGGGAGAGCTGGCGATGGCGACTTCCATATTCATCGAGCGGGCGGTAGTGACTGCGTAACGGAAGGCCTGCTTCCACTCCGGCGTCATATAGATGAGGCGATGCGGAACCACCTGCGGCGTGTCGATGGTGCCTTCAAAGATGGTGACGCCGCCAATGCCCACGCGATGCATCCATTCAAGATCGAGCTTGATGCCTTCGGGGGAGATGTTGCCGTTCATCCAATGCCACCAGACGCGGGGACGGGCTTCGTTCGGTGGATCGAGGAAGCCACGCAGCAAGGCGTCGGCTGGCGCGGCGACGCTGGATTCGGACGCGACGGGAGCTTGCGCGAAAAGTGGGCTGATTGCGCCGATTAAAAAAAGTGCAGCTGCGACCGATCGGCAGGTTGCCATTGGCATTCGTCCTCGCATGATGAAGTCAAGGATAGACTGTGCGGGCCGGAGGCCCACACGACAGCCGGTCTGGAGACCGGCGCTACTTGTTTTCGGTCTGGAGAGAAGCGCTACCTGTTTGCGGTTTGGAGAGCGGCGCTGGCTGTTGCCGGAGGAATTCTAGAAGGTGAAGGCGAGGCCGGCGCGAAGACTGCGCTGTTCCTGCGCGAAGAACAGCAGCGAGCCATCGCTGAGGATGTATGGCTGGTAGCCCTGGGCCAGAAGGTTGCGCACATCGAACAGAGCTTCCAGGCCTTCGGAGCCGTCGCGGGCGATGCGGATGGGCTGGCGGAAGTGCAGGTTCAGATAGGGCTCTGTCCTCTCCTCTGCAAAGGGCGCCACGGCGGTGACTGTGTCATCGGGCTGCCAACTGTAGGTGGCGCGCCAGCGTGTTCCGGTTCCGTCCAGCGTGCCCGAGAGCGAAATCGAATAAGTTTGCGCGCGGTGTGAATGCGCGGAAGCCAGAACCTGCGACAAAGCCGAGGCCTGCGGCAGCGCCGGCATTACCAGGGCATCGCCGCTCGCGTAGCCGAGGCGCATGCTATTGCCGCGCGGCAGACGGTGCTCCAGGCTGGCTTGGACGCCCATTGTTGAGTAAGCCGGCCCGCCAGCGCGCATCAGATCGCTCGCCTTATCGAACAGCACGGCGGGCGGAGCGTCGCCGTTAGCAAAGTGGCCTTGCGCCTCCAGGACCGGATTTTCGATGTGATCGGAGTAGAAGACCACGAACATACCTGAAGCGTCGGTCTGGCGTGCCCAGGAGATTTCCTGATGGAAGCCATGCGCGATGGTCAGGGTTCCGTTGCGCTCGGCCAGTGCGGGCAGTCCGGCAGCAGCCTCGTTCATCGTGCCAGCCTGATCCGGCACCATGGTGGCCATGCGGTATTGAAGCGTGGCCGCGCCGCCGTGCCACGCCACCGTGGCAAAGGGCAACATGGCGGTGGTTGTCGAGGGCGAGGCACCCGCAAGGCGACTGGCCACGAGATCGGAACCGACTTCGGCTTCGATCGCTTCGCCGAAATGCAGAGTTTCCGAACTGCGAACGGAAGCCTCCGAGATGCCCGCATTGGCGCCGCTCACCACGTCGGGTTCGATGGCTACGGCTGCGACGGACTCGACCGAGCCAGCAAATCCCAAATCCTGGCGGAAGCCCAGCATCGATTCCATGCCAGCATTGCTCTCGGGGGAGAAATCTACCCGCGCCAGCAGCTCGCGGCTGCTCGACGGCGTGTCTTCGACAGCGGTCGAGAAACGCTCGCCGTTCTCGCCAAAAGTTCCCTCCTGGCCGGAAGCCATGATGCGCGCCTTCAATTTCGGCCGCGTGCCGGGGCCCTCGGAGTCCACAATGAGCGGCCCATCTTCAAGCCAGCGCAGCAAGGGCCGGTTGGCGGCGGAGCGCAGGGTCCAGGCCCAATCGTCGATGGGCGCGTTGGCTGCACGTGGCTGGGCCGGCAACCATTGAATGACTTCGTAGAGTGTGTACAGGGTGAGGTCGACGACGGTGCCGCCGCGGACTTTGACATTCTCGCGTTGCGCGGGCAGAAACGAAGGCCCCATGGCCTTGAGGATGTAACGTCCCGGCGTGAGCGAGGAGATAAGAAACCGGCCTTCGGCATTGGTGTAGGCTCTGGCAATGATGCTCAGACCGGAACTCAACACCTGGACTTCGGCGCCGATTTGCGGCACGCCGGCAGAATCGCGCACGACGCCCGACACGGACGCCGTGGCCGCGCCAAAGCTGGGAGCGGCACCCAAGGCGATCAACATGGCGAACCCGGCGAAATAGGCGCAGCACTTCATTTGCAAATCTGGAACCCCGCCGCGTCTCTGGCGTTTTTCCCCCGAAAGCGGTCCCGCGCAACAGTCCGAACTCTGCGGTCCGGTTGGCGTTCGCACGGGATGTTTACTATTCCACGACAAAAGGTGCCGATTGCGCAATCTCTTGCTTCGAAATTGCGTCATTTAATTTCACAGTTACCTTGTACTTGCCCGGGCTCAAGCCGGCGATGGGCAGGCTTCTGTCCACCGTCAATTGGTCGCTATGCGCCCCTAAATCCTTTGATTCCAGCTGCTTTTCGAGAATCACATTGCCCGCGGCATCGGAAATCTGGTAGGTGACGGTTGCCGAATTGCTCTTGGTGGCATCGTCGATTCCCAGGTTATAAAACTGCACCCAGAAGTTCAACTCCTGGTTGCGCTTGAAGCTGATGGGAGTGGCTGCGTTCTCCGCCACCCGCGGCCGGACGAACATATTGCTGATGATGAAGTCGCCGCTCCCGATCTGCTGCGACGACACGGTATTCATCTGGTCGGCCAGGATGAGCGACGAGGTGGCGAGCTTTTCGTCCTGGAATTCCGGAACAGGGAGACTGCGGCCGTAGATCCCTCTGTGATCCGGATTGTTCACGTCTTTGATTGCGATATCGAGACGATAAAGCCCAGGCGGAACTGGCAGCGCCTTCCAATAGAGCGATTTGCGTTCGAGCGACTTCTCCAGCAGTTCGGAGGGTTCCGTGATTTCGACAGTGTCCTCGAAGGTCTGCACCGGCTTGTGCATGATCGTGGTCACGCGTCCGAGGATATTCACAACACCTTTGGAAACACCGTCCTTGGTCACAAAGGTGATGTCGCGGTTGCGGATCTGAATGGTGATGGGGATCAGGTCCATGCCGTCGGTGACCTTCACAAAGTCGGTGCGCACGTCGAAGGGAAAGACCGGCCCCTGCAGTAGTTTGTGCGAGGCGTTGAAGGAATCGAGGTCGTTTGCAAGGTCGGTGAATTTGATCGGCGGAGGCGCAAAGAGCTTGGTCGCCATCGCGATGCGGTCGAATTCCTTGCTCTGGTTGTAGGTGTCGAACCCGCCGGAGCCAAGACGCTCAATGCCGTTGCCCGTTAAGCGATCCCTCTTGTCCTGGTGGCCCAACTCTTCAGCTTCGGTAAGGCCGGCGCCGGGAACATTCAGGAGGGCGTCCTTCTCGCCGCGGTCGATGGTGAAGTGGTAATCGCCGCACTGGCAGGTATCGACGAACTCGATGTCGACATTTTCGCCGATGCCCTCAATGTAGCGGTAGTGCCAGATTTCGAACGGAAAAGTAGATGTCTCGCCGCCGCCCTCTTCCGGAGGCCGCTCGTATAAGCCGCCCGAGGGGTGGGAATCGATGCTGTCGGGAGCCCCGAAGGCGATATAGATGTGGCCGCGATCGGATTTCCATCCGGGCTTACCTGCGGCATAGTGATCGTTGGCGTACTGAATGCGCCGGTAGTGTTCGTCGCGGAACTCGTTCTCAGGGGAATCGGGATTGGGATTGCGACGCTGCCAGAAGTTCTCGATGAAGGCCTCGCGCTCTTCATCGTTGCCCAAACTCATGAAAGACTTGCGCTCGTCGTCGGTGATGATGTAGGGGACATCCTCGTCCAGCCACTTTTTGTAGGGGCCATGCAACTCACCGCGGACGTTCCTTTGCGCCTTGTACCGCTCCTTATCGGAGAGCGGGCGCTTCAAGGGATCGGTTTCCTGGCCCTGATCCTGGGCATTCGCGGGCTGGGTCTGCGGGGTTGTAGTAGGGGTCGCAGTCTGGGCCGAGAGAGCAGTTGCGGGAAACAAAATAAGGCCGCAATAGAGCATTGCGAACAGTAGGCGGCGGCTATTCGATATCATTGCGTTGGATACTCCTGCAATGCCTTATTCTAAGGCCCCCGGAACCTCTGGGCAAGGTTTCCCAGCACGGTTGACTGCACCGATTCGACGCACGCCAGCAGGCAACGTCATCCGTCGAGCGATTTGGAGATCGAAGGAGCCGTCTTCCCACTTGGTTTTGGGCCGGCGAATGCCTCCGTCAAAGGTCAAAAAGAACAGGCTCAATTCGCTCGTCTGGCACATTTTGCAGCATTGCCGGGAGTTGTTGCCGCTGTCGCTTGCTATTGCCTTTGACGCGCGAAGAAGTGCATGACAGGCGCCAGGACGTGCGCCAACCCACACGTGCAATGTAATCAGGGTCGGCCCCATGCCCGAAGGGTAAATTCACGGAACCGATTGGCTCCGGCTCGCGTACACTAAGAGGGAGAAAAACTCTAAGATATCGGATCGCCATGAAAAAAATCCTCCTCATTGCTCTCGCTGTGCTGGTGGCCGCTGGGCTTGTAGCCTTCATGGTCATCAAGCAGCAGTCGGGCTATACCAAGGTGTACACGGCAACCTTGGCGCGCCAGGACCTGGCCTCCGTCGTTAGCGGCACGGGCCAGATCAAACCCAAGACCTACATGAATGTGGGAGCCACGTCGTTCGGCCGCATCACGCACTTCTACGTAAAAGAAGGCGACCACGTAAAGAAGGGCGAAACTCTGGCCACGATCGAGAACGTGCAGCAGGAGTCCACGGTCAACGCTCAGCAGGCGACAATATCCGCCGCCAAAACCGACATCAACTCGTATATCGCAGCGGAGAAGACCGCCCAGGCCAACCTGGAGCACGCGCAGGCCGACCTGGAGCAGAAAAAGCTCGACTGGGATCGTGCCCAGGCACTCTATAAAGCCGGCATCATGGCCAAGCAGGACTACGACGCCAAAAAAGCGGCCTATGACCTCGATGTGGCGTCCCTGGCGCAGGCCGTTGCGCAGTTGAACCAGGCCAAGGCGCAGACTGAATCGGCTCGCGGACGTTTGCAAACCAACGTTGCCACTCTCCAGGCCGATCAGGATCTTCTCAACAAGACCATCGCCACGGCTCCCTTCGACGGCATCGTGACCAACGAACCGGTGCGCGAGGGCGAGACCGTCGTCGAAGGCATCCAGAACTCCGAAGGCTCGACGCTGATGACCCTGGCGGACATGAGCATCGTCACCGCCGAAGTGAAGGTGGATGAGACCGACATTGTGAACGTACAAATTGGCCAGAGCGTGGACGTGACCGTGGACGCGCTGCCCGACAAGGTCTTCAAGGGCCATGTAACGCTGGTGGGCGACCAGGCGCTTTTGCGCTCGACCGGCGTGGCCACCTCGCAGTCCACTTCGGGAACCGAAGAGGCCAAGGACTTCAAAGTAGTGGTCACGCTCGACGACCCCGGCGACGAGCTGCGGCCCGGACTCTCCTGTACCGCCAAAATTACCACCGCGCACAAGAGCGCCGTGCTCTCACTGCCCATTCAGGCGCTCACCATGCACGATCCCGCGACGGACAACAAAAAATCCGGCAGCAGCGTGCAGGCGGCTTCGGGTGCGCCCGCGCCGGCAGCCAAGTTGAATCCCGTACAAGGTGTTTTTGTAGTGGAAAAAGATGCCCATGGCCGGCTGCGGGCAAAGTTCGTTCCCGTCATTACCGGCATCACCGGCGCCACGGATATCGAAATACTTTCGGGTCTCAACCCAGGCCAGGAGGTTGTGACCGGCCCCTACAAGGTCTTGCGCGATCTGAAAGGCGGCGCACTGCTCAAACGCGACACGGAGAAGCCGGTGACCATTTCGAGCAACGGCAGTTGAGGAACACGGGTAGCGTAACAGTGTGAGTGTGAAGTGTGAGTGTGCACCGAGCACCGCCCATTCGCACTCGCACTCGCACTCGCACTTCACACTTCACACTCACACTCACACTTCACACTCACCACTGAGGGGACCATGGCACAGAACGGCATCGGCGTAGAGGAGTTGCCCGCGACCACGATTCAGGACGCGAGCCACGTGATTGTGGTCGAGGATCTGTGGCGCACTTACGATATGGGCTCGGAGCAGCAGGTGCAGGCCTTGCGCGGCGTGTCGCTGAAGATCCGCCACAACGAATATGTCGCGATTATGGGACCATCCGGCTCCGGCAAGTCGACGTTGATGAACCTGATCGGCTGCCTGGATACACCTTCGAAGGGCAACTATTGGCTGAATGGCCAACTGGTGAGCGATCTGGACGACGATCAACTGGCGCGCATCCGCAACAAGGAGATTGGTTTCGTCTTTCAGACCTTCAATTTGCTGGCCCGCGCCACCGCGCTGCACAACGTGGAGCTGCCCCTGATTTATAACGGCACGCCTGCCGCGCAACGCCTGGAGCGCGCTAAACAGGCTCTGGCCGACGTGGGACTGGAAGCCCGCATGATGCACAAGCCCAGCGAGCTTTCCGGCGGACAGCGCCAGCGCGTGGCCGTCGCCCGTGCACTGGTCAATCATCCCTCGATCATCCTCGCAGACGAGCCCACGGGAAACCTCGACTCCAAGACCGGACAGGAGATCATGGCTCTCTTCGACCAGCTCCACGGCCAAGGCAATACCATTGTGCTGGTGACGCATGAGGCCGACATCGCGGAATACGCGCATCGCGTGGTGCACATCCGCGACGGACAGATCTTCTCCGACGAGCCGTCCTCGCGCCACAGCTAGAGCCCGATCAATTCACCGGGCTCGAAGTTTTCCACATGAGGCAACGATCTTTTTCGAAGATTCATCGAATTAAGTTGACAGGGAATTAAATTAGGTACAAGATTTCCACAGAATCCGAGGGAATGGACGCAGGCGGCCATCCCGGCCGTTGAGCGAAACATAGTTTCAACCTGCACTTCCTGTATTTTCCCCGTCTCGACCGATCAACGGATGCATGGCTGCTGCACCGGCAGCTTTCCTGGATTTCAAGCGCCGGTCCGCGAAGAGAGCCCTCCCCCGTCATTCGGTTGCAGTTTTCCTAGGAAGCGGTACATCGTTCTTCGACTCGAAGAACTGTCCGCATCTCCCTTTTTCGGTCGCTATTGCGCCGGTTGATGCTTCCGAGTACGGCCTCATCCCAACCCCGGCAACTATGTTGCTGCGAGAGGGGTCTGCGATGGGTGCTGCGTTGAACGGAGGGGACCCATGGTTGTTACATCGCAATGTTTTGGTCAACGGGTAACCGGGATTCTTGTCGGAGAGAGCAACGTAAAGCAGTATTTTCCCAGGAATATCAAGGAAATCGAGCTGCAACTCGATCATCTTCGTATTGAATGTGGACTGGGACCGCATTTCTGGAACGGCAAACCGGAGATCTCCGATCCCCGGCAATCCCAGTGGCGGCCACGGCGGCCCCACGGTCGCCCGACGGAAAGCACATTGCCTTCAGCAGCACCAGCGCAGGCCTGGCCGAGATATGGACGATTCCGGCTGACGGCGGCACGCCGAAGCGGCTGGTAGCGGGCGCAGTGTACGACCCCGTGTATGGACCGGGTGGACGGCATGTGTATTTCTCACAGATCCACCTGGAATCAAGTCAACAGAAAGGGACCGCGCGACGTTCCGCTGATGCGCCTGGCACTCACGCCCGAGGGTACCGCGGACGGAAACCCGGAACTGGTGAAGGAGTCCGGCACGTTGATCTATAAAGGCCTGCACTTCTCAGCCGATGGGCGGTACCTGGCCTTCTCTGC
>CAVXOO010000179.1:0-4596 GCA_963762945.1 uncultured Acidobacteriaceae bacterium
TCAGGCACATTCAGGCAGGTGTACTCGATCTTCGAGCTTTGCTCCTCGATCCATTTTTTGACCACGGCCTCGTCTTTGACGATTTTGACGCGCGCCTTGAACATGTCGAATGGCATGCGCGCAAAACTCTCGGCGTGCAGCTTGCGCAACTGGTTCTGGTAATCGTGATAATTCGGCGGGCCGAGAATGACGCCGCTCATGCCGCATTGCGCCACAAACGTATAAACCCCCTTCGGCGGGTCGCAGGGCGTGCGGTCGGTCTGGTAAAACGTGGCGAAATGATTCTTGATCACGTGCGCCACCGCCTCGTCCTCGCTGAGCCACGGCGTGTCGTCCAGCGCGCAGAGAATACTGTTGCGCCGGCGTGCCGTCCGCTTTTTTCTTCGCGGTGAGCAGGACGGAATAACGTTCGGCCTTTTGCAGAATCAACTGCGCAATTTCGAACAGCGGGTAGGCGCGGCCAGTCATGCGGATTTGCCGCGCGAGCTGTTCCACGCCTTTTTCCACCAGCGGCCGACAAACACCGACCCGGCATTCTCGACCCAATCGAGATCGCTCGCAGCATCTACCGTTAGGTGCTCGGCAGCAAGCCGATTCGTGATCGCGCGTGCCTCTTCCACCGAGCCCGCCACAATCACAACTCCATTGCGCTTGAGCGCCACGCGAGCGACGATATTGTCGTGGCTCCGTTCCTTTGTCTCTCCAATCACTGCCTGCGCCAGGTCCTCGCGGGTGGTGACGAAGATGGCCAGTGCGGCGGGATCGTGCTCGGCCTGCGCAACCAGGTCGCTGGCGATTTCAGCCGCGTTGCTGCGCTCGCTCATTACCACAATCTCTGTCGGTCCCGCAAGCATGTCGATCGCACAGTCGAACGCGACGAACCGTTTGGCCGCGGTGACGTAGAGATTGCCCGGCCCGACGATCTTGTCTACACGCGCGGACGGTCTCTGTTCCGTAGGCAAGTGCGGCCACGGCATGCGCGCCGCCCAAACGATAGAACTCTGTGATGCCAAGCAGGTGCGCCGCGGCCAGCGTCTCCGGCGCGGGCTTGGGCGATACAACGACGATCCGCTTTACACCAGCGACCTGTGCGGGAATCGCGGTCATCAGCAGAGTTGAGGGCAAGGGGTGCCGGCCACTCGGCACGTAGCAGCCGACGGAACTGAGCGGGCGAACGAGCTGGCCGGTTTTAAGGCCGCGCACCGCAGCCGAACTCCGAAACTTCGAGAAGTAGGACTTGGGCATCTGCCGTTTGGCGAATCCGCGAATCTGCGCGGCGGACGTGCGCAGGGCATCGCGCAGGGCGGGATCGAGCGCCTTCCAGGCCGAGGCCATTTCTTCCGGTGTTGCGCGCAGCGCGCCGGGTCCGCTCAACCCGTCGAACTTAGCCGCGTAACGGAGCAACGCGCGGTCGCTGAGCCTGCGCACATCGGTCACGATGCGCTTTACGGCGGGCAGCACGGCATCGAGCGCCGCTCGGCCACGATTTTCCAGCGTCGCGAGCGTTTCTGCGGCCGTATGGCTCCCGAGTCCTTTGGTCCGAATCAGCCTCATCGTTCCCTCAGGGGCTAAAGCCCTCTTTCATTTTTCCCTGCGTTACGGCACGACTAAAGTCGTGCCCTGACACTTCGTGCCATCACCAAGTTCTTCAGCAAACTCGGAGATCGGGCACTTTATACAAGGCCATTCACAGCAATATTTCAGCAGACCGAAAACTCGCGACTACAGCACCACCTTGTTCAGCGGGTACTCGACGATGCCTGCGCCGCCGGCCGCCTTAAGCCGCGGAATTACGTCGCGGGCTACACGCTCTTCGACGATGGTGTTCACGGCCACCCACTCGGAGTCGCGCAACTCAGAAACCGTTGGCGAGTTCAAGGCCGGCAGCACGGCCAGCACCGCGTCGAGGTCCGCGCGCTTCACGTTGAGCATCAGTCCCACCTGCGACTGCGCGTCAATCGCGCCGCGCAGCATGGTGGCAATCTGGTCGATCTTCTGTTTCTTCCATGCGTCCGTGAGCACGGCCTTGCTTGCGATCAGATGCGTTTCGCTCTCCATCACCGTGTCAATGATCTTCAGGTGATTGGCCTTGAGCGAGCTGCCGGTCTCCGTCACTTCGACGATGGCGTCGGCCAGCATCGGCGGCTTCACTTCGGTCGCACCCCAACTGAACTCCACCTTCACGCTTACGCCCCTCCCGGCAAAGTAGCGCTTGGTCGTTTCCACCAGTTCGGTGGCAATGATTTTGCCTTCGAGGTCCTCTGCCTTTTCGAAGCCGCTCGATTCCGGCACGGCCAGCACCCAGCGCACCTTACGGCGGCTCTGCTTGGCATAGGTCAGTGAGGTCACGCTCTCAACATCGAGCCCGCTCTCGACAACCCAATCGATGCCGGTCAATCCCGCGTCGAGCACGCCGTGGTCGACGTAGCGCGCCATCTCCTGCGCGCGAATCAGCATGCATTCGATCTCGCTGTCGTCGATGGACGGAAAATAGGAGCGGCCGTCGGCGTAGATATTCCAGCCCGCGCGCTTGAAGAGCGCAATGGTCGCGTCCTGCAAACTGCC
Organism: uncultured Acidobacteriaceae bacterium; assembly: GCA_963762945.1. Classification (GTDB taxonomy): domain Bacteria; phylum Acidobacteriota; class Terriglobia; order Terriglobales; family Acidobacteriaceae; genus Telmatobacter. Next base: position 2,566 of record CAVXOO010000179.1, read on the forward strand.
TTTGGGAATTCCGAGTCTTAGCTTGTTAGCCACGGCTCACCTCCTCGCCGATCGCGATGGGTTTCGTAAAGCAACTCACCGTGCCCTCGTGACAGACCAGGCCGTCGCCTTCCACTTCCACGCGGAACAGAAGCGCATCGTTGTCGCAGTCGGTCGCGGCGGAGATTACGCGCAGGCGGTTGCCGCTGGTCTCGCCCTTCATCCAGAGCTTCTGGCGGGTGCGGCTCCAGAAGGTTACAAAGCCGGTCTCCCGGGTCTTTTCGTAGCTGGTCGCGTTCAGAAAGCCCAGCATCAGCACCTCGCCGGTGCGCGCATCCTGCACGATTCCCGGTACGAGGCCATCCATCTTGTCAAAGTCGATTGTTGGCAGAGTACTCATCTTCGTTTCTGTTTCCCTTCAAGATTCTTGTTTGCACATAAGAAAGCCCACCAGCGGGATTCGCCGGCGGGCTTGGTTACTTCTTTCGATCTCTCTGGCCGTTTACTTCAGGCCATGGCAGTCCGCCGGCATGGATGTCCCATGATGATGGTGGTGGCCGTGATGGCGGAAGCTCTGCATCTGTTTTCAAGCTACGGGAAATACGCGGTTCGTGTCAAGAACTGCTTTAGTGTTAGTTCGCAGTTCTTAGTTCGCAGTTCACAGATGGCGCAGATAGTTTTTCGGAAACTGTGAACTGCGAACTGAGAACTGCCCTTGTCACACCGGCAGCGGATTGCGGCCGGAGAAGAATTTGCGCTGGTGCCAGTAAGGATAGATCGGCTCGACTTCGCTCGCCTTGTCGAGTGCCGCGATTTGTTCTCGGGTCAGCTTCCATCCGGCAGTTCCGAGATTCTGGCGCAACTGCTCTTCATTGCGCGCGCCGACGATTACGGATGAGATCGTCGGCCGCTGCAAAAGCCAGTTGAGCGCAACCTGCGGCACGGTCTTGCCGGTCTCGGCGGCCACAATGTCGAGAGCGTCAACTACTTTGTACAAATGCTCATCCGGCATCTGCGGCCCGGCATCGGCGATCGAGTGCAGGCGGCTCACATTGGGCAGCGGCTGGCCGCGGCGGATCTTGCCGGTCAAGCGTCCCCAGCCAAGAGGGCTCCAAACCAGCGCACCGACCTTCTGATCGAGCGCGAGCGGCATCAGCTCCCACTCGTACTCGCGGCCGACGAGCGAGTAGTAGACCTGGTGCGCCACGAAACGCGTCCAGCCGTAACGGTCGGCCACGGCCAACGATTTCATCAGGTGCCAGCCGGAGAAGTTCGAGCAGGCAATGTAACGCACCTTGCCCTCGCGCACAAAACTGTTGAGCGTCTCCTGCACTTCTTCAATCGGCGTCAGCGCGTCAAAGCAGTGCAGGTGGTAGATGTCCACGTAGTCTGTGCCCAGCCGCCGCAGGCTGGCCTCAAGCGCGCGCTGCAGATGATAGCGCGAGGAGCCCTCGTCGTTCGGACCGGGGCCCGACGGGAATCCGGTTTTTGTGGAGATGAGGGCCTGGTCGCGCTTGCCTGAGAGAGCACGACCTAGAACCTCCTCCGAGCGGCCGTCAGAGTAGCCATCGGCAGTATCGAAGAGATTTACGCCGGCCTCGAAGCAGACGTCAACCAGACGCCGCGCCTCATCGACCTCTGTTTCGCCGAAGCCCTTGAAGAATGGGTTTGTCCCGCCGAAGGTCGCAGTGCCGAAACTCAGTGCGGAAACTTTGAGGCCGGAGCCTCCCAGCAATCGATATTCCATGGCGTTTTCGATGCGCTCCTCAGCGCGGAGATGCAAGAGGCGCGTGGGTAAGAGCGTTGTTTCCGAGGAACCGCCGCAACGTTGCACCCACGAAAATCGGGCGGCGAGCCGAAGGCTCGCCGCCTGACCACTGATAACTGATCACTGAAAACTGACTAGCAGTTCAGCACATCCTGCAGCTTGCTTAGGGTGCGGTGCAGGTCTTTGTCATTGCGGCGCTGCTCGTCGATCTTTGCGATCGAGTGCATCACCGTGGTGTGGTGCTTGTTGCCGAACTGACGTCCGATCTCGGGCAGGCTGGCTTC
>CAVXOO010000180.1:0-10862 GCA_963762945.1 uncultured Acidobacteriaceae bacterium
AATTTGCTGAGCCGGCTCTGTATTTGTTGAGACCTCGCTGGGAAATTCGTATGTGCAGTCCACAATCAACATTGGTCAGACGATCCCCGTGGCGATCGCGATGAATGGAATCGGCAACCTCTATATCGCTGGCAGTGGAGGCTCGATGCTAGAGGAATCGCCTGTTTACGGTAACTTTGGCTCGGTCAATATTGGCAGCGCAAGTCCGCAGCCGATTTCAATGACCTTCACCTTCGATACAGCCGGCACGCTGGGTTCGACGGCTGTGCTGACGCAGGGCGCGACCGGGTTGGACTTTGCCGATGCCGGTTCGGACACCTGCACGGTGAACACAGAATATTCTGCCGGCCAAACCTGCGCCATCAGCGTAACGTTTACACCCAGATCCGCCGGAATTCGCACCGGAGCGGCAGTCTTGTACGACAGCACAGGAAACACGATTGCCAGCGCTCACGTGCAGGGCACAGGCGTCGGACCACAAATCGCCTTTCTGCCTGGCGTTCTGAGTACGCTGGGCAGCGGCCTCCACGACCCCACCGGCGTGGCGGTGGATGGCAGCGGAAACATCTACGTCGCCGACTACGAAAACAATGCGGTAAAAGAGATAATGGCGGTCAATGGGAACATCCCCGCCTCGCCAACAATAAGAACCCTGGGCAGCGGCTTCAACCAGCCTTCCGGCGTAGCTTTGGATGGCAGCGGGAACCTCTACGTTTCCGATTCTGGAAACAGCGCGGTCAAGGAGATATTGGCGGTCAATGGCGGCATCCCCGCTTCACCCGCCATTGTCATCCTGGGCAGCGGCTTCAACACGCCCCATGGCGTAGCAGTGGACCAAGCTGGCGATGTTTTCGTGGCGGATTCCGGAAATAGCGCATTGAAAGAGATTCTAGCGGTCAACGGCAGCATCCCTGCCTCGCCCACCGTCCAAACGCTGGAAAGTAACTTTGTCGTGTACTACGTGGCTGTCGATGGCAGCGGCAACGTTTATTTCACCGGCTATGACTCTCCGGTGATTGAGTTGTTGGCTGTGAACGGCAGCTTTCCTCCGTCGCCGACGAGTGAGATGTTCGGCTCCAGCCTCAATTTCTCCACTGGCCTGACATTGGACGGAAGCGGCAATGTGTTCGTCTCCAACAATCAGAATTCGGTGAGCGATATCCATGCGGTGAATGGCAGCATTCCCCCCTCGCCGATGATCACAACTCTAAACAGCGCTTTCCTCTTACCCACTGGCCTGGCGGTTGACGGTAGTGGCAACGTCTACGTCGCCGATACTCAAAACAACAGGATCGAAAAGTTGGACTTCTCCGACCCGCCGAGTCTGACCTTTGCCAGCACAGCTCTCGGCTCGACCAGCATAGACAGCCCGCAGACCGTTACGGTCGAAAATATCGGGAATGCGACGTTAACTTTCCCGATTCCCTCAACGGGAGATAATCCGAGCATTGCGGCAAACTTCGCACTGAACGACAGCGGGTCTTCGGCATGCCCGCTGCTCAGTAGCGGCTCCTCCGCGGAGGAAACGCTGGCGGCAGGCGCAACCTGCCAGTTACCCATCAGCTTTACGCCAACAGTGGCGGGCGCTCTCAGCGGCTCGCTGGCGCTGGCAGACAACAATCTGAATGCTGCCGCGCCATTCTACGCCACGCAAAACATTGCGCTAAACGGGACGGGGACTCAGGCCACGCCAGCGATCACCTGGGCAACGCCCGCAGCGATCAATTTCGGCACGCCGCTAAGTGTAGCGCAACTGAATGCCACTTCCACAGTGGCCGGAAGCTTCACCTACTCGCCCGCTGCCGGAGCGCTGCTATCCGCCGGACAGCAGAAGCTAACTGCGACCTTCACACCCACCGATACGACCGACTACGCGACAACGACCGCAACGATGACCTTAACGGTGAATCAAGCGACTCCGACCATCACATGGAGCGCGCCGCCGGCCATTACCTATGGAACCGCTCTTGGCTCCGCCCAGCTCGACGCAACCTCCACGGTTGCGGGAAAGTTCAACTACTCGCCCGCGGCGGGAACGGTTTTGGGTGCGGGCACTCAAACACTCACAGTTACGTTCACTCCGACCGACGCCGCCGACTACGCTACGGCAACGGCGACAGTGACGCTGACGCTGACTCAGGCAACGCCGACGATCACTTGGGGCTCGCTGGCCGCCATCAACTATGGAACCGCTCTCGGCTCCGCCCAGCTCAACGCAAGCTCCACGGTTTCGGGAACGTTTAGCTACTCGCCGGCAGCAGGGACGGTCTTGACCGCGGGGACGCAGACACTCACGGCGACCTTTACGCCGACAGACACCACAGACTACACACCGGCGACCGCAACGGTGACGCTAACGGTAAATCAAGCCACGCCGACCATCACCTGGAGCGTGCCGGCAGCCATTACCTACGGCACCGCGCTCGGCGCATCGCAGTTGAACGCCACTTCGACAGTGGCCGGAAGCTTCACCTATTCACCCGCTGCCGGAACTGTGCTGACCGCCGGACAGCAGCCGCTAACGGTCACCTTGGCCCCGACCGATTCTACGGACTATGCCCCGGCTGCGGCCAGCGTCACTCTGACGGTGAATCAAGCATCGCCCATTCTTACCTGTGCGACGCCTAACCCGATTGTGTATGGGACGCCAATTTCAGCCGCAATGTTCGGCTGTTCGGCGAATGTGCCGGGAACATTCTTCTACACCCCAGTAATCGGAACCGTGCCAACCGCGGGGTCGAACTTGATTACATTCGCCTTCACTCCCACCGATACCACCGACTACTCCACAGCCTCCGCCAGCGTTACGCTGACGGTGAACAAGGCCACGCCGACAATATCGTGGCTGACGCCTGCGGCAATCAAGTACGGCACGCCGCTAAGCGCATCACAATTGAACGCCACTTCGACTGTTGCCGGAAGTTTCACTTATTCGCCGGCAGTCGGAGCGGTGCTGACCGCCGGACAGCAGCCGCTGACAGTAACTTTCATGCCAACCGATTCCACGGACTACACCGCAGCCGCGGCAAGCGTCACGCTCGCGGTGAATAAGGTCACTCCAAAGATCGCATGGGCAACTCCTGCGGCTATCACTTATGGGACAGAGCTAAGCGCAACACAACTGGACGCGACGGCGAGCGTTCCCGGAACATTGGTTTATAGTCCGACGGTAGGAACCTTAACGGCAGTAGGCATAGATACGTTGACGGTAGCCTTCACACCCACCGACACCACCGATTACGCGACGGCAACCGATACCGTAATGCTGAAAGTCAACCCAGCACCGAGCTTCACACTCGTCGCTTCGCCAGCTTCACTGAGCGTGGCCAGGGGTGCCTCCGGAAAAACCACCATTTCTGTGACAGGCCAGAATGGATTCACTGGCAGCGTGACCCTGGCCGCCCCCGGCCTGCCCAGCGGAGTGACGGCATCGTTCGCCACTAACCCCACTACCGGAAGCAGCGCGCTTACTCTGGCAGCAAGCAGTTCGGCAACTGTCGGCTCCGTTACGATCACCGTTAAAGGAACCTCCGGCAGCCTGACCGCCAGCACGACGATTGCTTTGACGGTAAGTTGCACACCGACGATTATCACTCCTTACATTTCCATCAACGGAGGCTCAACTTGGACCGAGGAATCTAGCGCGACCGTAAACTCGCCGCTCACGGTTGTGGACCTTGGTCCTCAGCCACTCAGCGGTGGATCATGGAACTGGACCGGACCTAACAATTACGCCTCCACCTCGCGTCAGATCAACCACATTCCGTTGACAGTAGGCATCGACTCGTATGTGGCCACGTACACCAATGCTAGCGGATGCAAGAGCACGGAGACATTTACGATCACCGTGAAGTAAGCAAACCATTCAAGAGATGATCCCTTTATCCTGCGGCAGAGCCGGCCTCTTGCAGGCCGGCTCTGCAACGCTGGCCGATTCATATTGCGTCGCTGCTGCGGTGGAGTTAGTCCCTCCAATGCGGTAATGGTCATCCTGTTATGCAGGTTTCCGAGGGACTATTCGTATCTGGTTGAGAAGAGCAAACGACAACGTGTTTGAGCAAGAGGCGATACGTTTTGCGATACGTCGAAAGTCTGGATTGCGTGGGCTTACAATGACTTAGATTGCCATCGGGGTCTTGTAAGTTGTTGGTTTACTTAACCTAGAAACCTTGACACGGAAGAGGTCGCTGGTTCGAATCCAGTCGTGCCTACCAAGATTAGATTCAATGACTCTATTGCCGAACAATCGCTCGCGTGTTGCGTGCAATTACCTCGGTGAAGTTCATGCGAATGCCGTGTTTGGGCCGCAGGATGACCATTGGGCGCGCTTCGATGGTCTGGCCCGCCGACAATTGAAAATCGTATCTCCTCAGCAGAACGCTCAGAATCATCAGGATTTGCTGCATTGCATAGTTCCCGCCAATGCAGCCCCGCGGTCCACCTCCGAAGGGCAGATAGGTGAAGGGCGCCTGCATCTTTTCATTCGCTTTGCTAAAGCGCTCGGGATCGAAACTCTCCGGGCTCGGCCAGTACTTGGTTGCATGGTGTGCGCCGTACACGAACACAATCACCGTCAACCCTCGAGGTATGGCGATGTCCCCCGCAAGGTCGTCTGCAACCGCCATGCGATCGATCATCCAAAAAGGCGGGTAGAGGCGCAGCGCCTCCTGAATGACCTGCGTGGTAAATTCAAACCGGGGAACGTCGTTGTAACGCAATTGCGCATCGCCCAGGACGGCATCGAATTCCTGTCGCACCTTTTCAAGGCAATCCGGACGCGAACTTAATAGATAGAAGATCCACGACAGAGCGTTCGACGATGTTTCATGGCCGGCAACCAGCAGTTGCATACTCTCGCTTAGGACCAGCTCGTCGCTCATACCTTCGCCGTCGCTGTAGCGGGCATCCAGTAACGTCTGCAGCAGATCGCTGCCCGGCTCCTGGTGGCGGCGCTGCTTGATGTAAGCCATCAAAATGCTGTCGGCACGGACGCGCATGGCTTCGTGTCTGCGCAGATCGCCGGAGAGGGCAAACCAGGGATTCATATAAGGCTGGAGAGTTTGCCTGACAATGAACTCCTGCACGGTGCAGATGGTATGGCTCACCAGGTCGATGTCTTCGTCTTTCAACTTAGCGCCGAACAGCGATCGGGCAACCATCGAGAAAGTCATTTTCATCAGGTGGGGATAAATATCGACGGAACCAACACGCACTTGCCGTTCGAATTCCTTCAGCGACTCTGCGAGCGAGTCCTGCATGATGGCGGACAGGGCCTCCAGTTGTTTCCGGTCGAAGCCTTTCTGGATAAGGCGTCGCTGCGTGCGCCAGGCTTCACCATGCGTGGTGAGAAGGCCTTTGCCCAGAAAGTGGCCCATGCGCTTCACTTGAATTTCGGATTTCTGGTAGTTGTCCGCATTGCTCTTCAACACGTGTTGAATGACGTCGGGACTAACGGTCACAATCGCTTCTTTAACGCCGCCTATGTAGAACCGGAAAGTGTCGCCGTAAGCTTCGGTGTACTTGCAAAGAACCTCGACGGGATTCTGAACCATCGCAGGCGAGTCGGTAAAACAACGCATTCGAGAAACTACGGGAATAGGAGTGGGCAACGTTATACCTCGCCCGCATGCTTTCTTTGAACGTGGAGCAATCTCATGTTGCCTGCCTCAACCTTGAGGATAATCCAGAAATATCGGCCGGACGTGGAATGCCGATCCCGCAATTGCGTAGAACAACCTGCATCAGTCCTGGCTTCCCAGCCGCTTCAAAAGTATCAGATGATGCACGATGGCCCGTGTCATGGTGGGATGTTGCCGATAGGGAACTCCAAACTCAGCGGCGGTCTGCTTCACAATCCGAGTCAGTGGAGCATAGTGAGTATGGCACACGGCGGGGCACAGATGATGGGTGATGTGGTGGTTGAGCCCGCCCGTCAGCCAGGCTACCAGCGGCTTCTCCGTCGCATAATCGGCCGTGGTGGCAAAGATATGGTACACGCTGCTGTCAAATTCGTCGCGCGCCGCGGGGAAGTGCGTGCCGTCAACGGTGTGCGAAGTCTGGAAGACCAGCGATACCGTCAACCCGATGATCAAATGCACCAGCAAGAACGCCAGGGCGACCAGCAGCAGCGGTTTACCCAGCACGGCCACCGGCAAAATGAGCATGTAAACAACGTAGAGCGCCTTGCCCGCAAATAAGATCGCGTATTCTCGCGGCCGATGCTTGGTACTCTTCAAATAATCGTGGGACGGAAAGAAAAAAGCCTCAAAGTCCCTGACAAAAATATAGTCGAGAGAGAACAGCGCGTAAAAAAACAACGCATAGATGTGCTGGAAGCGGTGCATGGCTGTGCGCGGCTCATGGGGCGTAAAGCGAAAGATGCCTCGTCCCGTAAGCGCATCGTCTTCGCCCTGGAGATTGATGCAGGAGTGGTGGCCGCGATGATGCAGAATCCGCCACATATAGGAACTGATTCCGCAAACATCGAAGACATAATTCAGCAGTTTGTTCACGGCGGGCACAGTCGAGATGGCGTTGTGGTTGCTATCGTGGGCGATGTTCAGCAAGAGGAAGGTCTGGGCAAGTCCACCCAGAAGGTAGAGAGCGACAAACCTCCATGAATCCGGCCGCAGCGTGTAGATGGCAATCCAGCTCCCCAGGAGCACGGAAAGACCCACGGCAATCTTGAGCCACATCGAGCCGTCGGCCTTGGGAGAGATCCTCGTGTCGGCAAAGAAATTATCGAGGCGGCGGCGAAGGACTTTCGGAAACGAAGGCGCAACTGCCGGGTCGCCGATCAGTGGCGCCTGCGAAGCCTCGCAGGGCGCGAGATCATTCAAATCCGGCGTTAAAGTGATTACCGCTTCAGTCCCTGTCGCCACCAGCGCCTCCACTGTTTGCCGGGTGTTTCGTTGAGCCGCATCGGGCGAAAGCTTGCCGGCAGCTTCGGCTGCCCGGGGTCGCAGGGGCTTTAACCACACACGTTCGACAGCTTCGAAGCCTGAATGTTAGCGCGAAAGTCCAGGGACAATCAAGGCAATTCGGGTCGGACGGAGCCGCCCAGGGGTAACCTCTTAGTGGATAATAGCAGTCCAATTCCCTTCCGGCTCTGCTAACATGTACCAACAGATTGTATGACAATCCGTTGAATGGGCAATGTTGGCCCGGCGGACCCTGCAAGACTTCCCCGCTGCCTGAGCTGGCCGTCAGGGTGATTCACCCCCGGTCGAACCGAGCAGCATTTGAGTAGAGACCAGCTATTCCCTGTGTTCTCAAGGTCGGCCAACGCTCGAGTTCCGCACCCCGAGACTCAAGCGAACTTCACCGGATCATGGTTTGCGCGGCTGCTGAAAGGCAAGTGTTTCCCCACGTGCTGAGGTCTTCCAATTCACTTTGAAGGGTATGTCTGATCGCATATGGCGTCGATTTTGGACCAACTGGACAGGCTTGGGGATAAGCACCCAAACAAACTCCTCTACTCGTATCTTGACGTGAACGGCATTCCACTGGAGTGCTACACCTACGCGTCATTTCTTTCGAGGACGAAGGCCATCGCCGGTCACCTGCGGAAAGAGCATGGTTTCGTGCCGGGAGAACGCCTCTTGCTCGCCTACCCCCCCGGCCTGGAAATGATCTGCGCGTTCTTCGGTTGCGTGCGCGCCGGATTGATCCCCGTGCCCGTCTATCCTCCGGGCTCGCGCGGCTTCCAGAGCGCCCTTTACAAAATGGTCCACATCGCCAAGGATTGCCAGGCCGCCGGGGTCCTCACCAGCAGTGACTTCCACGCATCTTTGAAGACAAATCTCGCCAGGAGCGGGGTTTCCGCCTCCGGCGTAGACATCGACTACATCTCAAATCTTCCCTGGATTGTCACGGAAGACTTCGTGGATACGATCGCGGACGATGCTTTTACCGAAACTTCGAAGATCCTGTTTCTTCAGTACACCTCGGGGTCAACCATGGTGCCCAAGGGCGTGATGGTGTCGCACGAGAACATCCTCGATACCTGCCCGCTCGTGATCGGCCACCCTGAGCCGGTGGTTGTCTCCTGGCTTCCGCAGTATCACGATATGGGGCTGATCGGCTGCTATCTTTATCCGGCGCTGAAAGGCGGAACCACATACGGCTTCTCTTCCATGGATTTCATTCAGAGGCCAGCGCTGTGGTTTGACGCAATCAAGACCTATCAGGCTACCGCCACCGCGGCTCCCAATTTCGCATTTGACTATTGCCTGCACGCGGGAAGGATTTCAAGGGAGAGCCTGGAAGAATGCGACCTCAGTTCGCTCAAGGTGTTGATGGTGGCGGCCGAACCCATCAAACCGGACACTTTCACGCGGTTTCTTGAGACATTTCAGCCCTATGGACTCAAGTCGGAGAGCTTCTACGCGGCTTACGGCCTGGCCGAAAACACTCTGGCGGTTTCGCTCTGCGGCCGCAGTATTGTTTCCGTCAACAAGCGCGCCCTCGCGCTGGGCAAAGCTCGCATGACGACCGAGGTCTCGGAGATCGACGCGTCAACACAAATTGTGAGCTGCGGAATTCCCCTTCCCGGCATCGATGTGAAGATCGTGGATCCGGAGCGGCACTTTGCCCTCAAGGAAGGCCTCGTCGGCGAAATCTGGGTAGCCGGAAGCGGCAAGTGCCAGGGCTACTGGAAGAATGCCGAGTTGACGATGAAGCAATTTCGCGCCCGCCTCGTAGACGACAGTCCCTACGACGAGGGCTACCTCAAGACCGGCGACATGGGCTTCTTCCACCGCGGCGAGCTCTACGTGTGCGGCCGCATCAAGGACATGATCATTCTCCGCGGCCAGAACTATTACCCGCAGGACATCGAGAATGTCGTCGAGAAAGCCTCCGGGCAGGTTCGCGCCAATTGCATCGCCGCCTTCCAGATCAATGAAGACAGCGAGCCGGGACTGGCGATCGTGGCCGAAGTTAAAAATCCAAAGATGCTTCCCGACGCGCGCAAGATTGCCGCTGCGGTGAGAAATTATCTCAATGTCGAAACGGCCTTGATTTCTTTCATAGCGCCGCGTGCCATTCCCAGAACCAGTTCCGGCAAGATCATGCGCCACAAGGCCAAACACATGTGGCTGGAAGGCGAGTTCAACGTTCTATCGGAATTTTTGCGCAAGAACGACGCCGGCGCCGCAGAGCCCTGTTCCGAGATCCGCAGTTCTTTCGACGCACTGAAAGCCAGGTACAACCTGACCGGCCAGGAATCCTATAACCTCGTCGAAGCCGGGCTCGATTCGCTGGATCTTGTCGTGTTCATGCATGAGCTTAAGGAGCATTTGAAGGATAAAGGCGCCGACATGCTGGCCAGGCAGGTTGACATCGGCGTCATTCAGCGCGTCAGCGTAGCCGAGCTGTTTCAATTGGCCGAACAGTTGGAGCGCGCTCCGGAAGAAGCACTGACTTTGCTGCGTCATTCCCTGGCCGCATTCCGTGAAGAGCAGCGCGCGGCGGAAAAGCTGATGATGAGCAACGACAGAAAGCTCATCTTCACGCCCACGGCGCCTGCGCCTGTTCCGGCAAGACCGGTCATGAACCGTGTATTGCTCACGGGCGGCACTGGTTTCATCGGACCGTTCCTGATGAAAAGCCTCCTCGAGCAGACGCGGGCCAAGATTCATGTTCTTGTCAGGGCATCGGACCAAGAGCAGGGCAGGCAAAGATTAAGGGCGGCGATGGCATCGATGGGGCCCTGCGGTGACGGACTCATGTCGATGTTTGAAGCGCGCGTCATTCCCATTTGCGGCGATCTCGGACAGCAAAATCTTGGCCTCACGCAGGATGTCTGGGATTTTCTCGCCAATAACATGGACACGGTCTTCCACAACGGCGCGACAGTGAACTATCTGTTCAACTACGACCGCATGCGCGAAGCCAACGTGCTGGGAACCAACGAGGTCGAAAGTCCAGAGCCCGCCGATCTTCGCCGAACCCGGCACGGCTCCACGTTGGGCCTGATTTTGGAGCCCGCGTCGCGAGATTCCCAGAATCGCCGCAGCCTCTTTGGAGCGAATACGCATCATTATGTCTCGTCCCGCATTCCCGCCCGAAAGTTTTTCACTTTTGCCGCTCGTTCTCGTTGCGGGGCGTTGTCACGACATTGCATGGCTCGATCTCCGTCTGCTGCAGGAGTTCCGTAAATGCGGTGGTCGGGATCAAGATGCTGCCGCCGACGCGGTGATGCCGAAGCTTCTTTGCGGCGATCAGATTTCGGATGCGGCGTTCCGGCCATCCAATGCGGTCGGCAAGCTGCTTTGGGGATTCCAGTTCGATCTGCACGCTTCCCTCCAGTGCACGTTTGTGCTTATTTCGATGAAATTCGGTAACATCGGGCAAAAATAAGCACGTGCGTGCATATTATGCACAATGTTGCTAAATATGCAAGGGAGTGCGCATTGGCGGAGAAAATAGGCGCGCGGCTGATGCAAGTTCGAAAATCGGTAGACCTGACCCAGGCGGAGTTCGCGGAAAAGCTCGGCGTGTCTCCTCGCGCCTATTCGGGCTACGAGTTGGACGAGCGCGACCTTCCCGTCTCCATCGTCGTGAAACTGCATGAATCGTTCAATGTGAGCGCCAATTGGTTGCTGCTCGGAGAAGGCGCGCAAAACTCCGAAGACCTCGCGCAGTATGTCGAGGACCACGTCATCGCGACGCTGGAATTTTTGGACGAGGAGAATCTCAACCCGCCTCGCGAAAGGACGGTGAAGATGATCCGACACCTCTTCAACTATCGACGAAAAATGGGGGACACCTCCAAGGTAATACCGCGACGATTACATGCGTTCCGCTCTTTGAAGGAGGCCGTGATGACGAAGAGACAAAGAGGAAGACTGGAAAGCCCT
>CAVXOO010000181.1:0-4478 GCA_963762945.1 uncultured Acidobacteriaceae bacterium
GCGGCGCCCTCCAGAAGCTGGCTCTTCCACTGCGTGATCTGGTTGGGATGAACGTCAAACTGCTCGGCCAGCTCGGCCAATGTCTTCTCACCCTTGACTGCGGCCAGGGCCACCTTGGCCTTGAACACCGCTGTGTGATTCCTGCGCGGACGTCTGCTCATCTGTTCTCCTCTTCTCAGCCATCTTAGGCCGCCAAAGAACAGAACCTCCACTTATACCCCTGTCCGATTTTGCCGAGCCGGCTCTGATCCCGGGTGCCCCACATCTCGTTTTTGAGATGTGGGAATGCACGAACCTCAACCATCCGCGCCCTCAACGGGATAAAACCCCACAAGAGATCGCGTCCACCCGCCCCCAAAAGCTCCCAACATAAACACATCTGTCATCCTGAGGGAGTTCGCCGCAGGCGAACGAGTCGAAGGATCTGCGGTTGCATTTCGGGCCGCTCCAGCTGCGCACGAATCTCAACGATCCGTTCTCAACTCCGCACGATCCCGGGTGCCCCACATCTCGCCCGCCGCGGCGGATGAGATGTGGGAATGCACGAACCTCAACCACCCGCACCCTCAACGCGATAAAATCCCACGAGAGACCGGAGCCACCCGCCCTTCAGCACCAAAAGATTTCGGTCTGGGTCTGGCGGCTATTCCAACAGATTGAAACTACTGGGTGGTTCGCGATTTCACTGAGAGATTTGACGGCGAGGGAAAATGCACCCGGGACATGCAGGACTTCCGTTGTTTCAGCAAATTCTCGTTCTCATCTTTATGCCGCCCATCGTCACTGGGGTCTGGTGGTTGATGAGCGGGGGGTTGACTAGAATACTGGGCACGAGTGACAGTCCAACGGTCCAAGGATGGACCAAATCTTTGGGTTGGTTCATTTTGGGGGCGCTGTATCTCATATCGTTGGCCCTATTTCTGTGTGCCCACTTCATTTAGTCTGCCAAACTGAGCAGGTGGCCCCGATCCCAGGCGGGGTTTTATCCAGAGCGACGGTGCCCCCGGTCCCTCGCACTTGGGGACCGGGGAGGGAAACGACGCCCCGTCAACCCTACCCCTCGTCCCCACCTTCGCAACCCCCTGAAACCACAATCCGAAATCCCTCGCCCCCATTTGCCGATCATTACCCCGCTTTGCCGCACAATCATTTCATGCCATCCCTATCCATTGACCGGAATCCGCGCCCCCAACCGGCCCCAGCCACGAAATTAATTAAAGAAATTTTTTTCCATACCCCCCTGGGGTATATTTTGTGACATTAACTCTTTTATTTTCAACACATTTATGCCGAAAAACTGGTAAATCGTCGTACAATTTCGTACATTTTGGTATCGATAAAGGCGGTTTCTGGCCCCCAAACGCCGCCCCGCTCCCCCTCCCGCAGCCCCCGGAACCCGCCCGCACTGGGATGCCCTCGACAATTAGCCGTAATGTAATATAAGAAAATTGATTAACTACAGTTAACATCCTGTGGCATACTGTGATTGATAGGGCGACCCCGCCTTATCCCTCTTCGCATGGCCACTGACCTCGTAACCCGAACCGTGACCGCCGAGCCCTCGCTCCCCGAGGTGCATTCCAGCGTCCGCATCTCCCGCTCGCCCCTCTATTGGCGTCGCCTGCTGGGATTTCTCGGCCCCGGCTTCCTCATCTCCGTCGGCTACATGGATCCCGGCAACTGGGCCACCGATATCGCCGGCGGCTCGCAATTCGGCTACACGCTTCTCTTCGTCATCATGCTCTCGAACCTGATGGCGATCCTGCTGCAGAGCCTCTCGCTCAAGCTCGGCGTCGCCACCGAGCGCGACCTGGCGCAGCTCTGCCGCGAGAGCTACGGCCCGCGCACCAGCTTCGCGCTCTGGGTCATGGCCGAGATCGCCATCGCCGCCTGCGACCTGGCCGAAGTCGTCGGCTCCGCCATCGCTCTCCAGTTGCTCTTCCACATTCCCCTCTTCTACGGCGTGCTCATCACCGGCCTCGATGTGCTCTTGATCCTCCTCCTCCAGCGCTGGGGATTCCGCTACATCGAGTCGCTGGTCATCGCCCTCATCGGCGCCATCATCGCTCTCTTCGGCGTGCAGATGTTTCTTTCCCATCCCGACTACTGGCCCGCACTGCACGATCTCTTCATACCCTCGCCGCACATTGTGACCAATCCTGCCATGCTCTACATCGGCATCGGCATCCTCGGCGCAACGGTCATGCCGCATAATCTCTATCTGCATTCATCGATTGTTCAGTCCCGCCGCTACAAGCGCACCCCCGAAGGCAAGCGCGAGGCCATTCACATGGCTAACGTTAACTCGGCCTTCGCTCTCACCGTCGCCCTCTTCGTCAACGCCGCCATTCTCATCGTGGCCGCGGCTGTCTTCTATCGCAGCGGCCATTTTGAAGTCGCCGCCATTCAGGACGCATTCAAGCTCCTCAGCCCGCTGCTCGGCGCGGGCGCGGCCAGCACCCTCTTCGCCATCGCGCTTCTCGCCAGTGGCCAGAACTCAGCAATCACAGGAACCCTCGCCGGCCAGGTCGTCATGGAGGGCTTCATTCATCTCCGTCTCTCGCCCTGGCTGCGCCGCCTCATCACCCGCTCGCTCGCCATCATTCCCACCATCATCGTGGTTGCCTTAATGGGCGAGCAGGGAACCGAGAAGCTGCTCATTTTGAGCCAAGTCATTCTCTCCTTCCAGCTCAGTTTTGCCGTGGTCCCGCTGGTGCTCTTTACCGGCGACCGCAAGCGCATGGGCGAGTTCGTTAACGCCCGTTGGCTGCAGGCGCTGGCATGGACCACCGCCGTCGTCATCGCCGGCCTGAATATCTGGCTTCTGGTGCAGACGGCACTGGGGCGCTGATTGTTCTTCTTTCGCCCCAGCTTTCCCGGAGGTTCGAGTGCGGCAGAACAAGGCTAATCCGTATCTTCCCCTCCTTTTACTGTTGTTCATCATGGTGAACTCGCGCGGGCTTCGCGCACAAAGCGGCACATCCGGCGCGATCTCGGGCACGGTGACAGATGTCAGCGGCGCAGTGGTCTGCGGCGCTTCCGTGACGGCGACGCAAGTTGACACCAAGGCCATGCGCACCGGGCACACCGATGCCGGCGGGCACTATCTTTTTTCCCAGGTAAATCCCGGCACGTATCGGGTCACGGTGCGGCTTGCGGGCTTTGCTGGAGCGGAGTCGGAGCCGACACCGGTGGGCGTGGGACGCAATGTGGCGTTGAATTTCACACTGCAGGTCAGCTCCACGTCACAAACCGTGGAGGTAACCGCGCAGCAGGGCCTGCTGACTCTCGATAATCCCAACACCACCACCACCATTGAAGCCAAGACCATCGAAAACCTGCCCAATCCAGGGCAGGATCTCACGTATGTCACGCAATTCGCGCAGGGCGCTTTGATGAATACGGCGGGCTCGTCGAGCGATGCCAGGGCCCCCGGTGGCTACGGCAACGTGGAATTCAACGGCCTGCCCGCGACCTCGAACGGCTACATCCTCGATGGCTACGACTCGAACGATCCCTGGCTGGGCCTGAACATCGGCCTCGCGACGAACAACGTCATCGGGCTCGACGCCCTCCAGGAATTCAACAACGGCGAAAGCTCGCCCAACTTGAAATCCGGACCGCGAGCACCCAATGCCTGCGCGTTGTCTTCAACGAGGAAGAGCTTGTGCTTCTTGGCGATTTCCGCCACGGCGCGCATTTCCGCGGGCTGGCCATAGAGGTGAACCGGTACGATGGCCTTGGTCCTGGGTGTGATTGCAGCCTCGATCGATTTCACCTCGATATTGCAAGCTTGGGATCGCAATCGACGAGCACAGCCGTGGCCCCGGCGATCCAGATGGCTTCAGCAGTGGCAAAAAAGGTGTTCGAATTCGTAATGACTTCGTCGCCGGGACCGATCCCCAGCGCCATGAACACCAGCCAGAGCGCGTCCGTTCCGGAGTTTACGCCGACGGCTTCGGACGTGCCGCAGTAGGCGGACAGGTCCCTCTCGAATTGCTTGAGCTTCGGACCCATAACATAGCTGCCGCTCTCCAGAACTTCATGGATGGCGGAATCGATTTCATTCTTCAGATTGTGGTACTGCCGAACGTGACCATAAAACCCAACTTTCACCGACGCCATAAACACCCTCCCTAGGTTTTGCCTTTAAGCTTTATTCTCGCAGAGGAGCGAAGTTGACCGCTACATGGCAAACTCGCTCTGACGAGACGAACTTTGTCCTCGGTTCGTTTACAAACCACTACGTTATAGCACAAAACGCAAGAACTTCTCGGTTACATTTTTATAAACTTACAACAAACTGACATTTCCGCCCCTCTCCCTCCAAGAGGTGGCGCAACCTTGTCTGGTGCGTCAGAAACGGTTGCTAGGAGGCGGCGCTCCGCGTCAGCAATCCCTGCGCGCTCAAAACCTTCTCAAGCTTAGCGCGATTTTCGGGTTTCATGGGGACCATGGGGAGGCGGTAGACCTCTTCG
>CAVXOO010000182.1:0-3688 GCA_963762945.1 uncultured Acidobacteriaceae bacterium
TAGTCCGCTCACGCACTCTGGGCTGGAATCTTCTCGACCTTCCAACGCAATTGCGCATCTCCACAATCGATTCATTTTGCCGGCAACTGGCATTACAACAGCCGTTACTCTCCGGGCTTGCCGGAGGATTGGAAATTGCCCCGCAGCCAGCAGAATTGCATCGGCGCGCGGCACGCCGAACGCTGGAGCAGATTGGGAGAGAAGACGCGGTGCTGAGCGCAGAGATCGAAACCCTGCTTCTGTGGCGCGATAACAACTGGACGGAGGTGGAGGGCTTGCTGGTGGCGATGCTGCGCGATCGCGACCGCTGGATGCATAGCTTTTTGCTAACTCCCGATCCGGATTGGAACGCGCTGCGCCGACGCCTCGAGCACCCCCTCACGCGCGCCAACCCCTGCGGCAGCGCCACTCGCTATACCGACGACGAGTGGCAGATCGTCCGCGCGTGTTTCATTTTGCTGCGCCGCGCAGCCGCCGAGCTTCGCGTCGTATTTGCCGAATCCGGAACTGTTGATTTCACTGAGATCGCGCAGATTGCGCTGAATGTACTTAAAAATGAAGAAGGTCTGCCCAGCGACGCGGCGCTCGCCGTAGCTGACGGGATTCACCACTTGCTCGTCGACGAATTCCAGGACACCAGCCGCCGCCAGCACCAGTTGCTTGCTAACCTCATTGCGGCGTGGCCCGAGCGCGAAGGCCGCACCTGCTTTGTCGTCGGCGACCCCATGCAATCGATCTACTTTTTTCGCGACGCTGACGCCGAACTTTTCCCGCGCGTCGAGCGGTTCGGCCTTGAGGTTCCTCAGGATCAGCCGCTGCGCTTCGACCTCGTGCAGCTCAAGGCCAACTTCCGCTCCGCGCCTCAGCTGGTCGATCAGTTGAACGAGATATTTTCCGAGGTGTTCGCGGTTGACGACGGCAGCGGCATTTCCTACAACGCGGCGGCCCCTCATAGCGAACACTCCGAGCCGCCGGGCCCTCGCCTCGCTGGCGATGAAGGGCCACCCATGCGCCTGAATGTCAGATTCATCCCGCAGGCGATGCGCACCAGTTCTCGCGGATATGACCCCGATCGAAAAGCGCGCATTGTGCAGCAACGCGCCGGCAGCATTCACGAGCAGATCGAAGAACTAGTCGATCTCATCCGTAACCGCCAGCCGAAAATTGACGCTGCCCGTTCGGAAAATGCGACGAAGCGCGCCAACGAAGAGAAAAAGAAATTCCGCATAGCGATCCTCGGACGAACGCGCGCTGTGCTTTCCCGTGTGGCTCAGGCGCTACGCGAAGCAAAGATCCCTTTTCGCGCCCTGGAGCTCGAAGAGCTGAAACAGCGCCCAGAGATTATTGACGCTTTGGCGCTTGCCCGTGCGCTGTTCAACCCCCAGGACCGCGTGGCCTGGTTGGGCGTTTTGCGCGCGCCGTGGTGCGGACTTTCGCTCGCCGACCTGCACGCACTTACCAGCGCCGATGACGAGGAGCTGAAGTCGCAACCAGTGCTGGATCTGATTACAGAGCGCGCTCCTTCGTTGAGCGAAGAGGGACGCGCAACCGCTGCTCGAGTGCTCGACGCCGCGGCATTCGCCGAGCGCCTGCGTTCTGGGCAGCCATCAATCGCGCTGGGAACCTGGCTCGAGCAAGTTTGGCTGCATATGGGCGGAGCGCAATGTGTGGACGCGGCGTCGCGCGTCAATCTCCATCTGCTCTGGCGTTGTCTCGACGAATTACCTCAGGGAGAGCCCGACCTGCTCGGCCCCGCGCTTGAAGCAGCTCTCGAAGATCTGAAAGCCCTGCCCGATCCTGTGGCCGAAGCCGACGTCGGCGTTCAGTTGATGACTATTCACGGAGCGAAGGGTCTCGAATTTGAAGTGGTGATCATCCCAGACCTGCAGGCTCGGGAACGAAACTCGCGCGGAAGCATGCTCTCATGGCTGGAGCGCGGGCTCGCCGAGCCGGATGATTCCGGTGAGCTGACGGAACTTCTTGTGGCCCCGATTCAGCCCAAGGGAGACAAGCGCGGCACTGCCAAAGAGTGGGTCAACGGCGTCCGCCGCGAGCGCGAAAAGCAGGAACTGCGCCGCCTGCTCTACGTGGCTGCAACACGCGCCCGCGACGAATTGCATCTTTTCGCGCATCTCGACTACAAAACGGCCGACGACGGCACGTTCAGTCTTGCTCAACCCTCCAACAGTCTGCTCGCGACCGCGTGGCCTGCGCTCGAAGAGAAGGTTACCCAGCGATTTGCAGAATGGCGCAAGGCAAGAAGGATCGCTGAGACGGCGAGTGCGGAAAGGACTGAAGAGACCATTGAAGCCATTGCTGCTTCGAGCGAAGAGTCTCCTGGCGTAGTCGAACTGCCGGGCAATTCATCGCCGGTAAGACCAACCAGAGTGCGCCGGTTGCCCATTAGCTTCCTGTCCACATCAGACGGCTCTCCATTTGCAGCCGAAGAATCGCCCACCGGCACGGGTCGCCTTTACGAGCGGCACGAGGGAGGACTGCTTTCGCGCGCGCTCGGCAGGGCTGTTCACGAACTATTTCAGCGCTTCGCCGAGCTACGCGTTGCGCAAACAAGTGAAGCTGCCGAAGTGTCACTCCGGCGTCTCGAGCCTGGTATTATCGCGAACCTTCGCGCCTCGGGAATTCAGGCTACAGAGGCCGAACGCATCGCGGCGGAGGCGTTCGAGATCGTCTCTCGCGCCGCCAGTGATCCGCAGGCGCAATGGATTCTCGCTTCCCACGCCGATGCCGCAAACGAAGCGCGGTGGACAGGGGTTATCGCGGGGAGCCTGCGCAACGTACGCGTGGATCGAGTATTTCGCGCCGGACCCACACCGCAAGCGAGCGCCGACGACTCCACTTGGTGGATCATCGACTACAAAACCGCGCACGAGAACGGCCTCGATCCTCGAGCCACACTGCCCAAGTTGCGCCGCGAATTCGCGCCGCAGATTGAAGCCTATGCAAAGGTTTTGCGCAATCTCTACGGCGCCGATGCGTCTGTGCGTGGCGGCCTTTATTATCCACGCATGAAGCTTCTGGATTGGTGGGAATTGTAGCCATCCACGCCGCGCCAATGATCCGCACGTCCCTATCAAGCCTTGCAGAGCGTTTCAGCAATAACGTCGCGATGGGCCAGTATGAACCGTTCCGCATTTTTAAGCACCAGGGCGTAGCCTATGACGGCAGCGACGGCAAAGGGAGCGAAAACCCATGCGGGCAGCCACGGCAACTCAAAGATCGTCGAACGCAATAGCCACGGGAAGTTGCAGGAGCATGCTTCCGAAGACCACCGCGAGAACTATGAACGCGCTGGTGCGATTCGTGGGAGTTCCAGAGCGCAATTGGCGCGCCTGGCCGGGGATAAAATAGCGCGGTGCCTGGATTGAGCGCAGAGTTCCGATGGCGAAATTCAGGGCCACGACAAAGATCGTCCACAGCGCCGTGGAAACCTGCACCGAAGCCGGAATCGGCGTTCGCGAAAGAGTGCAAACGAATATCCAGGCAATGCCCACCTGGCAAACGATCAATGCCAGGCTCATAAGATTCTTGGCGACGACCACGTCGCGCATCCGAACTGGCGCGAGCAGATACAACTGCGCGCCGCGGCCGTCTGCGCCGAATACGTTAGAGCGAGCTAAGGCCGCCGAGAAGAGTGTAAGCAATCGCCATAGGAAGAAAATACTGCGAA
>CAVXOO010000183.1:0-7123 GCA_963762945.1 uncultured Acidobacteriaceae bacterium
CCAATGAGGCTCGACGAAGTCATCTCCGTGATGCCGGCGATGTGGCTGAACTGGCGTTCCAGCGGCGTGGCCACCGAGGCTGCCATGATCTGCGCGCTGGCCCCCGGCAAGCCGGCACTCACGCTGATGGTGGGAAAATCCATCTGCGGCAACGGAGCCACGGGCAAAACCACGAACGCTACCACTCCGGCGATCGCCACCGCGATGGTGAGCAGCGTGGTGCCTACCGGCCGCTGGATAAATGGGGCCGAAAGGTTCATGCATTCTCCGTGCCGGGCGGCAGCTCTTTATCTGGCGAAACATGAGACAGGCGGCGGCCCATCACCCGCTGGCCAAGCCGGTCGAAGAAAATGTAAATCACCGGCGTGGTGTAGAACGTGAGCAATTGGCTCAGTAGCAAGCCGCCCACCATGGCAATGCCCAGCGGCCGGCGCAATTCAGAACCCAGTCCGGTTCCGGCCGCCAGCGGAATGCCAGCCAGCAGCGCGGCCATCGTGGTCATAATAATCGGACGGAAGCGCAGGAGGCTCGCCTGGTAAATCGCCTCCGTTGAATCCATGCCGTGCTTGCGCTCGGCTTCCAGCGCAAAATCCACAATCAGAATGCCGTTCTTCTTCACAATGCCGATCAGCAGGATGATGCCGATGATTCCCACCACGCTCAGATCCTGGCGGCAAATCATCAGCGCCAGTAATGCGCCCACGCCGGCCGAAGGCAGCGTGGAAATAATGGTAATCGGATGGATGAAACTCTCGTAAAGCACGCCCAGAACGATGTAAACAGAAACCAGAGCGGCGAGAATCAGCAGCGCTTCATTGGACAGCGAATTATGAAACGACGCCGCCGTGCCCTGGAAGTCGGATTGCAGGCTGGCAGGGAAGTGAAGGTCCTTCACGGTCTTTTCGATGTCGCTGATCGCCGTGCCCAGCGAGGCGTTTGAAGCCAGGTTGAACGACACGGTCACCGAGGGGAACTGCCCCTGATGGTTGATGGAAAGCGCCTCGGTGGTGGTGTGCATCTGCGTAAATGCGCCGAGCGGAATTGCGTTCGCGCCCCCCGCGGACGAAACTGTAGTCACCGCGGAACCCGAGGGACCTCCTACGACACTGGCCGGAGCACTGAGCACCTGTGAAGAAGGCGTGTAGCGCACTGTTGTTGTCGTAGCATTCGAGCCAGCCGAAGCCGAGGCCGACGAGGAGAACGACGTGGCTGCGCCCGCCCCGGTCGTGCCCGAGGACGCATTGGTTTGAATATAGATGTCACTTAGTTTTGCGGGATTCTTTTGCCACTCCGGCGCCGTCTCCAGGATCACGTGGTATTGGTTGAGCTGCGTATAAAGAGTGCTGATCTGGCGCTGCCCGTAGGCATCGTACAGCGTGTTGTCAATGGTGGTCGGCGCAATGCCCAGCCGCGAGGCGGTCACGCGGTCGATCTCCAGTTGCACCGCCTTGGCGCCGGTCTGCTGATCCGTGGCCACGTCTTCCAGCTCCGGCAGCTTGTTCAGTTGCGCCACCAGTTTATCGGTCCACTCGTTCAGCTCGTCCGTGTCCGGATCTTCCAGCGTGTACTGGTACTGCGTGCGGCTCACGCGATCGTCCACAGTAATGTCCTGCACCGGCTGCATGTAAAGCTGAATGCCGTCGACCTTCTTCAGGTTTTGCTGCAATCTCCGGATCACATCGGAAGCGTTGATCCGCTGATCGATCGGTTTCAGGTTGATGGAGATGCGGCCGCTATTCAGAGTGGTGTTAATACCGTCGGCGCCAATAAACGAAGACACGCTCTCTACCGCAGGATCATCGAGAATGATCTGCGCCATCTCCTGCTGCTTCAGAGCCATGGCATCGAAGGAGATGGATTGCGAGGCCTGCGAGATGCCCTGAATTACGCCGGTATCCTGCACCGGGAAAAATCCCTTGGGAATATAAATGTAGAGCACGACGGTAAGCACCAGGGTTGCAGCAGCCACCAGTAGCGTGACGGTTTGAAAGCGCAGCACCACGCGCAACGTTCGCCCGTAAAAGGCAATCATGTTATCGAATACGCGCTCCGACCATTGGTAGAAGCGCGTCTGCTTCTCCATGGGATTGTGACGCAAAATGCGCGAGCACATCATCGGCGTCAGGGTGAGCGAAACCACGGCCGAAATCACAATCGTCACTGCCAGGGTGACCGCGAATTCGCGGAACAGACGACCTACCACGTCGCCCATGAACAGCAGCGGAATCAGCACCGCGATCAGTGAAACCGTGAGTGAAACAATGGTGAACCCGATCTGTTCAGCGCCGGTCAAGGCGGCTTCGAGCGGCGCCATGCCCTCCTCGAGGAAGCGGCTGATGTTCTCGATCATCACAATCGCGTCGTCGACCACAAATCCGGTGGAGATGGTCAGCGCCATCAGCGACAGATTGTCGAGCGAGTAGCCGAGCAGGTACATCACGGCGAAGGTGCCGATAAGCGATAGCGGTACGGCAACAGCGGGGATGATGGTGGCGCGCAGGCTCCGCAAAAAGAGGTAAATCACGATGACCACGAGAACGATGGTCAGCCCCAGCTCGAAAAACGCATCGTGCACCGACGCCTGAATGCTGGTGGTCATGTCGGTCATGGTCGTCACTTTGATCGACGCGGGAAGATTCGCCTCCAGTTGTGGCAGAATCTTCTGGATGGCCTCGACAACCTTGATTGTGTTCGCGCCCGGCTGGCGCTGAATGTTGAGAATGACGGCGGGCGTCAGCGAAGGCCCGGAAGGCCCGCCTGCATGGCCCATCCACGCCGCCTGCTTGTTATTCTCCACGCCGTTGACGACGTTGGCCACGTCCCTCACGAACACCGGCGCGCCATTGCTGTACGCGATCACGACATTTCGGTAGTCGTCGGCCGTGGAGATCTGATCGTTGGCATCAATCTGGTAGTCCTGACGCGGCCCGTCGAAGTTGCCTTTGGCGGAGTTCACGCTGGCCTGTGTCAATGCCGTGCGCATATCCTCCATGTTCAGGCCGTGCGAAGAAAGCGCCACCGGGTTTACCTGGATGCGCACCGCCGGCTTCTGGCCGCCGCTGATGCTCACCAGTCCCACGCCGGCCAGCTGCGACAGCTTCGGCGCCAGGCGCGTATCCACCATATCCTCGACCTGGGACAGCGGTATGCTGTCGGAACTAATCGCCAATGTGAGGACGGGCGCGTCTGCAGGATTGGTCTTGTTGTAGACCGGCGGCACCGGAAGATCGGATGGCAGAAATGTTTGGCCGCCATTGATCGACGACTGCACCTCTTCCTCGGCCACGTCGAGCGAGAGCGAGAGGCTGAATTGCAGGACGATAACCGAAACGCCGCCGGCGCTGGTCGACGTCATCTGGCTCAGCCCTTGCATCTGGCCGAACTGGCGCTCCAGCGGCGCAGTGATCGTAGTGGCCACCACATCGGGGCTCGCGCCGGGATAGAAGGTGAGCACCTGGATCGTCGGATAATCCACTTCCGGCAGCGCCGAGACCGGCAACTGCGTATATGCGACGATGCCCACCAGCAAAATCGCGGCCATCAACAACGACGTCGCAACTGGCCGCAGAATGAAGGGGCGGGACGGACTCATGGAGCGGCCTCGGTGGTATCAGTGGATGTCGACGGCAGGTTCACCTTGGAGCGCGTCACCGGCGATCCGTCAATCAGTTTCTGGAAGCTGCTGTTGGCTACAACATCGCCGGGCGCGAGACCCGATTTCACCACCGTGTTGCCTTGGTCGGAGATCCCCGACTTCACGCTCTTCTTCACGGCCTTGGCGCCGGGAGTGTCGATGCCTTGAATGAGATAAACAAAATCGGCGGCGCCATTATGCTGAATCGCCGATGAGGGAAGCAAAATCTGATTGTCCAGTGTTTTCACCAGCAGCCGCGTATTGACAAACTCGTTGGGGAAAAGCTCGCCCTTGGCATTGTCGAACTCCGCGCGCAATTTCACGGTTCCCGTCACCGTATCGATCTGGTTGTCGATGGTGATCAGCCGCCCTTTTGCAATCAGCTTTGTGTTGGTGCGGTCATAGGCCTCAACCGTCAGCGGTTTCCCGCCCCGCATCTGTTCCAGCACCTGCTGCAGACTGTCTTCGGGCAGGGTAAAGATCACGGTAATGGGCTCGACCTGCGCCACTACCACCAGCGCGGTGCTCGAGTTGGCCGTCACCAGGTTGCCGGGATCGATCAGGCGGAGCCCGACGCGGCCGTTAATTGGCGAGAGGATATGGCAAAAACCCACCTGGACCGTGTCGTATTGAACGGTGCCTTCGTCGTTCTTCACCGTTCCCTGGTCCTGCGACACCACTTTTTCCTGGTCTTCGAGCGTCTGCCGCGGGATGGCGTTCTTGGCCCACGCATCCTGATAGCGCTTCAGATCCATCTGCGCCTCGGCCAGCATGTTCTGGTCACGTTCGAGGGTGCCCTGCGCCTGTTCGAGCTGCGCTTCGTAGGGGCGAGAGTCGATATCGATCAGCGCATCGCCCTTACGCACCAACTGCCCCTCGCGATAATGAACGGCCGTAATCACACCGGTCACCTGCGCGGTCATGTTGTCGATATAAGTAGGCGTGACCGTGCCGATCGCGTCAAGATAGATCCCGATGCTGCCTTTGGTGGCCGTCGCCACCGTCACAGGCACGGGACCGGCCATGGCGCCGCGGCGATTGCTCCCGCCTGCGGGTGCCGACGCACTCGCGCTATGTTGCCGGTACACCCAATAGAACAGCAACCCGAACGCAACCAGGACAACAACCCAGATCCAGAGATGGCGGCGCTTTTTTGCGGGGTAGGCGGGGTCAAACCCCGAGGCAGAATTCGATACAGGCAAACGTTGGTCCATCGTTTTCTTCTCAAACGTCAGATTAAAATCATTCGCTTAGTCAGGAACATTTTCTCATATGCAAAATGGCGTGCAGAATCGCAGTCCCGTCACACGGTGCGCCGGATCAGTCGAGAGCAGATGTAACGTGTGTTGCGCATGGCTCGAGTGTAGAGATAAGTGGCCGGAATCGAGCCATACGGCCACGCAAGCGGTCTCGGGCACACGCGCACTCCTGTATGGACGAAATCAGCCGGGAAATAGTTGCAGCAGGACACTTTCGGAATTGGTTTGCCGAACATTCCGGAAGGCCGCATCGGGCATTGGAAGCTCGACGGCTCGCCGTCTAGCCGGAAATCCGCAGGCATCATGTTAGATGCACTCGGCAAGGCCGCGTAATGCTCTGGTGCAAATAGAATAGAGATTTGTTTCGCGATCGTTGTAGAGTCCGATACCAGAAACGAATCGCTCCAGGGAGCCAGCAATGGATCGAGTCATCGAAGTCATCAGAAATCGGCGGAGCATCCGCGCTTACAAGCAGGAAAGCGTCGCGCGCAGCATCATGGAAGAGATCGTCAACTGCGCACGCTTGGCGCCAACCGCCATGAACGTGCAGCCCTGGGATTTTGTCGTGCTCACCAAACGCGAGGATCTCGCGAAAATTCCTCCCATGATCGGCCACGGCGAGTTCATCGCGCAGGCGGCGTTCGCCGTGCTGATGATCGCAAGGGAAACCGAATACGCCGTCGAAGACTGCTCGGCCGCTACTGAAAATCTGCTCATCGCCGCGGCCGCTCACGGCATTGGCTCCTGCTGGGTCGCCGGTTCGAAGCAGGCCTACGGGCCCGCCGTTGCCGCTGAGTTTGGCGTGCCGGCCGACCGCCAGCTGATCGCCATCGTCTCCTTCGGCTATCCGGCTGAAGAGCCCAAAGTCGAGAAGCGCCGGCTCGATGAAGTGCTGCACTGGGATCGTTTTTGAGCCATCGAACCTAAAGAAAACAAACACAATACGCTGCTGCGCTGGCCTCTCTACCGGGCTCGGAATCGTGTCTCACGAAGCGGGATGAGGTCTTAAAAACCGTGACCGCTGTCACGGATCAAAAATCCAGCCTCATCCTACTATCGGTACATGGTTATCGATACTAATTTATCGATTCCGATCCCGTTGGGCCACGGCCGTGCAGGAATCCCCCAGCCGAGCCTGAATCGTCTGCCCCAATACCATCACTATCTCTCCGAGCTTAAGGCCAAAGGAATCAACAGAGTATCGTGCAGCGGCATCGGCCGCGACTTGAACCTGGTTCCCGTCCAGGTGCGCAAAGATCTGCAATACACAGGCATCGTCGGCAAGCCGAAAACCGGCTACGATGTCGTCGAGCTCGTCCAGGCCATTGAGACCTTTCTTGGCTGGAACAATGTGAACGAGGCCTTCCTCGTTGGAGCCGGCAACCTGGGCACGGCCCTCCTTGGCCACGAGCGTTTCTCCAACTTCGGCCTGCGTATCGTCGCCGCATTCGATACCGATCCGCAAAAAATCGGGCAATGGATTCACGGAAAGATGGTCCTGCCGCTCGACAAGCTGGCCGACCTGGCCGAGCGCATGAGCATCCACCTGGGCATTATCACCGCGCCTGCTGAATACGCGCAGACCATCGCCGAAGAAATGATCAGGGGCGGCATTCAGGCCATCTGGAACTTCGCTCCGGTGCGCCTCAAGCTTCCTTCGCACATGATCGTGCACCAGGAAGATCTCTACTCCTCGCTGGCCTAGAAGGCCGGAATCACGAAGGCTGTGATGGCTGGCCAGGTAAAGCACAGGCAAATCTTCAGTAGCATCCGGCCCGACTGGCGCCTCGCCAAGCTAATCCTCAACCTGGGCACCCGTTCAACCGACGCTTTGCTGGGCGCGGTGGCCAAGGTGCTGGCCGACGAAGGCATCGAGCTGATCAGCTCCACCGCCTTCCTTGAGCCGCTCGCCGATGAGGGCGTGTTCACCAACCGCGCGCCTGATGAGGAGGAATGCCGCAACATCGAATACGGCCTCGGCGTAGCGCGAGCCCTGGCCGCGTTCGACATTGGCCAGACGGTCGTCGTGGCAGCGAGGTTCGTGGCCGTAGAAGCCATGGAAGGCACGGATGCGACCATCGAACGCGCCGGCTGCCTGATGCTCTCGCTCGATGGGGTCGCGGGAATGACCGAACCAGCGAACGTGGCCAATTCCGCGCCCCGCGGCACCGCAGCGGGACCCGAGGCAACTGAGGGTTTTTCCTCGCGCGCCGCCTGACCGTCGTCAAAG
>CAVXOO010000184.1:0-6407 GCA_963762945.1 uncultured Acidobacteriaceae bacterium
ATCCAAATGAAGCGTACCCTTGCACTCGTTCTCATGCTGGCCTCGGGGATGGTCCTGAGCGCCGCCGCCCAAACTCAGGCTGCGCCTGCCACTGCTGCGCCCGTTCCTGTTCCCGCCAAGATCGCCGTGGTGCGTTTTCAATTGGTCGTAGCCCAAACCAACGAAGGTCAACGCGGCTTCGCCGATCTCGAGAAAAAGTACGCTCCCAAGCAAGCGACTCTCAAGACCCTCAGCGATGAGGTCGACGGCCTGACCAAGCAGTTGCAGAATCCCGCCGCTACCCTCACCGAGGCCGACCGCAACGCCAAGGCCAAGGCCCTCGACGAAAAGAAAAAGAAGTTGGACCGCGACACTGAAGACGCGCGCAACGAGTTCCAGCAGGACATGGGGGATATGTACAATTCGCTGGCCTCCAAGGTCTACGACGTCATGCAGTCCTACGCCGAGCAGCAGGGAATCACGCTGGTTCTCGACGTCTCGCAGGAACAGACGCCCGTCCTTTACGCCGCCAATGGCAGCGACATCACCAAGGCTGTCATCGAAGCCTACAACGTAAAGTCTGGCGTACCCGCCCCGCCGCCTTCCGCAGCAGCTCCCGGCGCCGGTACGATGAAACCGGCCGCTCCCAAGCCGCCCGCTGCGCACTAATTAGCGCCGCAAAGAATGCGAAGGCCCCGCTTGCCGGGGCCTTTGCTATTGCCGCGATCTCCCTCGCCGCCCAGATCCTGTGGAAAAATTTGTGGATTTCTTCCCGAAAGCCTTGCAAAAAGCCCAGTTTTTTCCTCTTGCCAGCTCCTATTCCCCTCTGCTAATTAAATTAACTCATTCCTTTTCAATAGATAGTCCGTCAAATAATGACAAATTCCGGCTGCGCTCCCCCAGGACGCACCTCATCCTGGAATGTGGCACCTTTCCACAAAGCCCGGTAAACGATTATTCACAATAGCTGGTGCAAATGGCATTGGTTGGAGTGCAAACCGCGGCGCCATGCGCCCAGAAACGACACGAAAAAGCCCTCGGAATGGCTATTTCTGCTGCTCTTCGCCCACGCGCAACACCGCCAGAAACGCCTCCTGGGGAATATCGACCTTGCCGATGCGCTTCATGCGCTTTTTGCCTTCCTTCTGTTTTTCCAGCAGCTTGCGTTTGCGCGTGATGTCGCCGCCATAGCACTTGGCGAGGACATTCTTGCGCAAGGGGCTCACGGTCTCGCGCGCCACAACTTTGGCGCCGATCGCGGCTTGAATCGCAACCTCGAATTGCTGGCGCGGAATCAGCTCGCGCATCTTCGAGACCAGCGCCCGCCCGCGCTCGTAAGCGTGGTCCTTGTGCACGATGATCGAGAGCGCGTCCACGGGCTCGCCGGCGATCAGAATGTCAAGCTTGACCATCGGCGACTCCCACTCGCCGGTCAGTTGGTAATCGAGCGACGCGTAGCCGCGCGAGATCGACTTCAGCCGGTCGTAGAAGTCGAGCACGATTTCATTGAGCGGCAGCTCGTAGCTGAGCAGGACGCGCGTCGGCGTTACGTACTCGAAGTTGACCTGCTTGCCGCGTTTTTCCTCGACCAGTTTGAAGATCCCGCCCACGTACTCCTCGTTGGTCAGAATCTTCGCCGCAATTACCGGCTCGCGAATACTGTCGATCGACTGCGGCTCGGGCCAGCGCGAGGGATTGTCGACCTCAATCTCGCTGCCGTCGGTCATTTTGATGTGGTAGCGCACGCTCGGTGCGGTGGTGATCAGGTCCAGCTCGTACTCCCGCTCCAGCCGCTCCTGGATGATCTCCATGTGCAGCAGGCCGAGAAAACCGCAGCGAAATCCAAAACCCAGCGCCACCGAGCTCTCCGGCTCGAAAAAGAAAGAGGCATCGTTGAGGCGCAGTTTTTCCAGAGCGTCTCTCAGCAGCGTGTGCTCATGCGAGTCCACGGTGTAGAGCCCGGAGAAGACCATCGGTTTGAGTTCTTCAAATCCGGGCAGCGCCGTCGCCGCCGGATGGGCATCGTCGGTCACGGTGTCGCCAATCTTGGTGTCCGCGACGTTCTTGATCGTGGCCGCAAAAAATCCCACCTCGCCCGCGGAAAGCTGAGCGATCTCGACCGGCTTGGGGCACAGCACACCCATCGATTCGATCTCGTAAGCGCTCGAGTTCCACATAAACCGGATGCGCTGCCCCTTGCGCATACTTCCCTGCATCACGCGCACCAGCACGATCACGCCGCGGTAGGCGTCGAACCAGGAATCGAAAACCAATGCCTGCAGTGGCGCATCCGGAGTTCCAGTCGGCGGCGGCAACCGATTGACAATTGCTTCCAGCACCTCGTCCACGCCCTGGCCGGTCTTGGCGCTCACCGGAATCGCGTCCGTCGCGTCGAGGCCGACGGCCTTCTCAATGGCCTCCTGGGTGCGCAGAATATCGGCCGAAGGCAGATCGATCTTATTGATCACGGGGATAATTTCCAAGCCGTGATTGATGGCGAGATAGGCGTTGGCCAGGGTCTGCGCTTCCACGCCCTGGCTCGCGTTGACCACCAGCAGCGCGCCCTCGCACGAGGCCAGCGAGCGCGAAACCTCGTAGCTGAAATCGACGTGTCCCGGCGTGTCAATCAAATTCAATTGGTAGGTGTTGCCGTCGTGCGCCTTGTACATCATGCGCACGGCGTGCGCCTTGATGGTGATGCCGCGCTCGCGCTCCAGATCCATGTCGTCCAGAATCTGAGCCTGCATCTCGCGCCCCGTCACCGAGCCGGTCAGCTCAAGCACCCGGTCGCTCAACGTTGACTTGCCGTGGTCGATGTGGGCGATGATGGCGAAGTTGCGAATGAAGCGAGCGTCCATGATTTCTTTCAAAATAAAGGTGTTAGCGCGATGGGGGAAACTCGGCGGCCAGCCCGCCTCCAGGTCATAGCTTATCATCGGCATAGTGCCCACCGTGATCCCATCGAGGCCGCGCCCGCGGCGTTTTTTCGCGCGCCGCACACTCCTTGTTCCAGCTTCGATCGCGCTTCTCTTTGCGCTGGCCGGCTGCACGCCCACCAAATCCACGGCTGGTCCCGACAAGAAGCCCATCCAGGCCACCGCGCCGCCCCTTACCGCGCTCACTTCGCCACCCGCGCCGCAAGCTCCCGCGCCCAAGCCCCCTTCTGCAGAGGAGCTGCGCGTGCAGGCTCTCATCGCGCAGGTTGAAGCCGCCTATGCAGCCGGCGACGCCGACTACCGCAAAGGCATGCTCGCCGAAGCCAAAATCCAATTCGACCGCGCCGTCGATCTGATGCTCGCGAGCGGCCTCGACATCAAAGCCGATCCGCAACTCGAAGACGAGTTCAACAAGATCGTCGATCAAGTAAACGGCCTGGAGATGGAAGCCCTCAAGCAGGGCAATGGCTTCGTCCCCAAAGAGGAGATCACGCCCGCCGAAGCCGCCAGCGACGTCACCTTTGCTGTCGATCCCAACCTTGTGGCTAAGGCCACGGCCGACCTGGCCACGACCAAATCGGACCTGCCGCTGGTGTCGAATGAATACGTGGCGAGCTTCATCAATTTTTTCGCCAACACGCAAAAGGGCCACAACACTCTGCTGCATTCCTTTGAGCGCTCCGGCCGCTACAAGGCCATGATCGAACGCGTGCTGGCTGAAGAAGGCGTGCCGCAGGACCTGATCTATCTGGCCGTCGCCGAATCGGGCTTCCAGCCCAAGGCCATCGATCGCAAATCCAGGGCGGGCGGTATGTGGCAATTCATGCCGTCCACCTCCTACTACGGCCTGACCCGTAACGCCTACGTCGACGAGCGCTTCGATCCCGAAAAATCCACGCGCGCTTACGCCCGCTATATGAAGTTCATCTACAGCGAGCTCGGCGATTGGTATCTCTCCATGGCAGGCTACGACTGGGGCACGGGCCGCGTGCAGCACGCGGTGGAGAAGACCGGCTATGCCGATTTCTGGGAGCTCTACAAGCGCAACGAGCTGCCCCGCGAGACCGCGAACTACGTGCCTGAGATTCTGGCCGCTATCATCATCGCCAACCACCCGCACCAGTACGGCTTCGACGACCTGACCCTCGACCCTCCGGTGCTTACCGACACCGTTACCATCGACTATTCCATCGATCTCCGCCTCGTCTCGGACCTGGTAGGCGCTCCCGTCGACGAGATTGAGGCCCTCAACCCCAGCCTGCTGCGCATGGTCACGCCGCCCGATGCCTCCTTCGACCTGCACCTGCCCGCCGGCACGGTCGCGCTCTTCGACCAGCGCGTGGCCCTCATCCCCGAGGCGCGGCGCAATTCCTGGCGCTACCACACCGTTGCGGCCGGAGATACGCTGGCTTCGGTGGCGCAGGAGTATCGCGTGCCCATGGCCGAATTGGCCGCGGCCAACCAGCTCACCGCCGGCGATAGCCGCAATGGTCAAAGTCTTGCTGGGCAAAGCCTCGCCGGTA
Organism: uncultured Acidobacteriaceae bacterium; assembly: GCA_963762945.1. Classification (GTDB taxonomy): domain Bacteria; phylum Acidobacteriota; class Terriglobia; order Terriglobales; family Acidobacteriaceae; genus Telmatobacter. The sequence continues at coordinate 4,439 of CAVXOO010000184.1, forward strand.
TCGACGCGCTTGCGGTGCCCCTGCCGCTCTCCGCCCAAGCCCTTGCTCGCACCCGGCTTTACACGGTCCGGCGCGGCGATACCCTGGTCACCATCGCCGACCGCTTCGGCGTCTCTCTGAGCCAGTTGCGCCGGTGGAACAGCATTCCTTCCGGCATCCGTGTGGAACCCGGCCGCCGCCTGCGTGTGGCCGAGCCCGCGCCGCTTCGCACCTCATCGACCCATCGCCGCAGGACCGCCGCATCGGGATCGACCGCATCGAAGCCCGGCCAGGGATCCGGAGCCCAGCCCAAGCCGGGCAGCACCGCGCACAAGCCCGCCCCGCAGGGCGTCAAACCTGCCGCACAACCCGGCAGCAACGCCGCGCACAGCTCCGCCAGTCCACCCAAGAGCTCGCAATAAAAAGAAAAAAATGCCGCAAACTCCATTCTCCTCTTGAGTTTTCCTTGTCTTTGTGTGCAAGCTAAAGCTACAATCGCTTTCGCGAGCCAGATGGCTTCATCGGCTCTCTGGAAAATGAAAATGAAATCATAAGCAGCGGCTATCCGCTGGAGGCAAATGGGATGGATGAAGTGTTCAAGATGTACGCGATGAGTGACGGCGATCCCTTTGGGAAGCCGGGCGATCTGGACGCCGATCAGGTCGATGCCTTTGCTGACGAGGAAGATGAGATGGAGACCGCCGGCATCCTCACTTCTTCAGACGACGATGAAGTGGTCGCCGAGGAGACCGTGATCATCGTAGCCGAAACGCCGGCCAAAAAGGCTGCCAAGAAAGCTCCAGCGAAGAAGAAGGCCGCCAAGAAAGCGCCTGCCATCGAAGCGCCCGTAATCGCAGCGCCCGCGAAAAAGGCGCCTGCAAAGAAGGCAGCCAAAAAGGCCGCGAAGAAAGCTGCAAAGAAGGCGGTTAAGAAGGCACAGCCCAAGAAGGCTGCAAAGAAGAGTGCTCCGGCCAAGAAAGCCGCTAAAAAGTCCGTGAAAAAGGCTGGCAAGAAGGCCGACAAAAAAGCCGCCAAGAAGGTCGGCAAGAAAGCTGCCAAGGTGGCCATTATGAAGCTTCCCGTGGGAACAGTTTTCCACGGGCGTGTCTGGCGGCTACTCTCAACATTCGACAACTCGCGCAAGACGGTCGAGCTAGCCCTCCGCTGGGAGAGCATGGACTTTGGTGAAATGGCGCAACCGCTAAGGTTGAAACTTACTGCGGTTGTTCCGAAAACCGCAAAAAGCGGGGACGCGATCGTGCGCTTTCCGCCACTAATCCTGGGCGAGACTGTCGATGACTCCATCGGATACTTGTCATTCGCTTTAGTGGAGCGAAATTACCGAATTATTCGGATTCGCGACGCATTGGATTCCCCTGGAAGACCAATCGAGCCAAGCGCCTCGTTAATTGTTGAGATAATGCGGAGAGTTTGTTTCAATCGGGATCTTTTTGTTTGGTGGTACCGCTTAATAAACCGAATTGAGACAGGACTGAGTAAACACTTTAGGCGGTAGCCGAAAAAAAACACCGCTTTTGCTTTGTGGGCCGTTGTGCCGACTGTTAAAATGCTTTGCGACTTCAAGTTCGGATTTCGTCAATTCCTCCAGAAACCCGCCTTTTTCGGCCCTAGTAGCGCTGTTGATTGCAATCGGTATCGGCGCAAATGTTTTGATTTTCGGCTTTATTGACACGCTACTTTTAAAGCCCCTTCCGGTGCGCGATCCAGAAAATCTGTGGATTCTTCAGAGCAGCCACAGAGAGCGTCCTAACCCGATCCTGGACTTCAGTTACGGCCAGTATGAAGAAGTAGGAAAGAACTATCCCAACTTATTCAGTGCCGTGATGGCAGAACAGACTGGGGGAGATTTTCCGCTTATCCTTCGGGCGAAAACGGCCAAGAACGCCTAGTCATGACACAAATGGTATCGCCTAATTATTTCCGTGAACTCAATGTCAGGGCGTACTTGGGTCGGGTAAGTCGATGCGTT
>CAVXOO010000185.1:0-4074 GCA_963762945.1 uncultured Acidobacteriaceae bacterium
GGCGAGGAAACACGCTGATCGGCCCATCGATGCACGGGGAGGAATCCCCGTGTGCAACAGGAAAATCGCCGCTTCTCCCAGCTTTCCTCTTACACTGGGCAGCAGTGGAGGCCGCACCGTGGACGACTGGAAGTTGGCCCAGCAGGATCCCTCGGAGGCGCTCGCCAAGCTGCACTTCTTCTCGGTCAAGAAGAAGCATGCGCACGGCGAGGTGGAAGCGCGCATCACGGTGAAGGAATACGCCGCCGCAAAATCCGCCGAGATGAAGTTTTTCGCCGTGGCGGATATCGAACTGAATCAGAGATCCATGACATTCCAGCCCTCCGGCTGGTCCGAGACACTCACGGGCGCTCTCGCGGAGTGCCTGAGAAGTCTGCGCAAGTTCGAATACGAAAGTCCGGAGCTGCCGGCGGAGACCTCCGAGGACGGCGCGCAGCTTTAGGTTGGCGTGGGGGAAGCGCTGGCGGCGCACGGGACGAAATCTCATCCATAGAACAATGAGTTGTGACCTTCTCGCCAGCCGCTGCCGATGGGTTTTCTTGCTCCCTCGTTCCCTTGTTCCCTGTCTTTCAGTACCGGTCCCCGAACTCCGGATCGACCGGGTTTTCGAAGAGCGACGCATCGCGGGTCACAATGGTCAGCCCCGAGGGGGTCACGAAGTAGCGCCGCTTGTCTTCCGCCAGGTCATAGCCGATCACCGTGCCCTCGGGAATGTGCACGTCGCGGTCGATAATCGCCCGCCGGATGCGGCAATGGCGGCCGATGTTCACGTGCGAGAAAATAATGCTCGCGTCCACGTCCGAGTAGGAGTTCACGCGCACGTCTTGCGAAAGCACCGAGTTGTACACCGAAGCGCCGGAGATGATGACGCCCGCGGTGATGATGGAGTTGACAGCCATGCCCGACCGTCCCGGTTCGCCAAATACGAACTTCGCCGGCGGATACTGCCGCACCCGCGTGCGGATCGGCCAGGTCTTGTCGTAGAGGTTGAAGACCGGCGACACCGAGCACAGATCCATATTGGCTTCGTAGTAGGCGTCCAGCGTGCCCACGTCGCGCCAGTAGAGCGCCTCTTTCTTGTTCTCGTCCACAAAGCTGTAGGCCATCATTCTTGTTTTGCCCAGCAGCTTAGGCAGGATGTTGCGCCCGAAGTCGTGCTTCGATTCCGTATCGTCGGCGTCCGCAATCAATGCCTTCAGCAGCACCTCTGTGTTGAAGATATACACTCCCATGGACGCATCCACGGCATCGGGATTGAAGGGCGAGCGAAAACTTGTTGACGCCGGTTTCTCCTGGAATCCCTGGATCTCACCATTCGTGCCCACCTCCACTACGCCGAATTGCGATACCTGATCGGGCGCAACCGGCAGGGTCGCCAGTGTGACGTCCGCGCTGGTTTCTTTGTGGTAGTCCAGCATGCGGCTATAGTCCATCTTGTAAATATGGTCGCCACCAAGCACGATGACGTGTTTCGGCTGCTCGCTGCCAATCGAATAGATGTTCTGGTAGACCGCGTCGGCCGTGCCCATGTACCAGTTGGCGCCGGTGCGCTGCATGGGCGGCATCAACTCGAAAAACTCGCCCAGCTCCTGCGACACAATCCCGGACCAGCCTTCGCGGATGTGCCGGTTCAGGCTGAGAGCCTTGTACTGCGTGAGCACATAGACGCGGCGCAGGCCGGAATTGATGCAGTTGGAGAGCGTGATATCGATGATGCGGTAGTGTCCGCCGAATGGAACTGCCGGCTTGGCCCGGTCCCGCGTCAGCGGAAACAGCCGCTCTCCTGCCCCGCCCGCGAGCAAAACTCCCAATGTATCTTTCATCTCCATACGGCTCCCGACCGTTATAAGTTGATGGCCCGCGCCGCCCGATTCGATGGCCTGGTTTCGCTATCCGGAACGGCATTTTCATGGGCGGCACAGACCTGAAAACCACCGCCGAACGCAGGAGAATATCACACAAAGCAATGCGCTTGTCAGTGCTGTCCCGCAAGAAAAAATGAAGAAATTGTCGCTGCGCCCCGAAACTGGATTCAATGCAACATTGGCCCTGCTGCCGATTTTCGCCCGTTTACCGCGGGAAGTCCACCCAATCTCGCAGCCGACGCTTGCATACACTTCGATGCAGGCCGCACGTCCACCTAAGCGGTGGCGTGAACTGAAGCTGAAGTCATATCCAGAGTTTTCCCTGGGGCGTCGCGGCACAAACCATGATCTGGGGAGAAGAAACCGGCGGAAAAACTCCGCCGGCATAAGTAGTACACGGGATCGCCTGTGAATTGGAGCGGAGTTTAGCCTGGCTGCGCCAACTCCGCCAACTCCGCGATCTCTCCTACCAGCCGGATAGCCAATTCGCCTTTTTCGTCAACCTCTTGGCTCCCGTGAACTTATACTCCATGCCCACGGAGATGGCGAAGTTGACGTCGTATTGCGCATAAGTGGGGGGCAAAGTCGTCGAGCCCGAAGGAAGGGGAGGCTGGAAGTTATAGTGCGTCATCACCGCGTCAGGCGTGATGCGAAAGACCCAGTGCTCGGACCGGTTCAGGTCGAATGTGCCGCCGCAAATCCCCGCCGGCGCAATCTGGTTCGAGTAGAAGTCAAAATTCCCAGGCGGCAGCCCCAGCAGGTCCTTCTGGAAGTTTCCGTAGACCCCGCCGAACATGACGTGCGCCGTCATCGCCCCGTGCTTGTTGTGCGGCCCCAGCGCTTCCAGGCCGCCCACGAAGAAATACTGCTTCACCATGCCCCACTTGATGTTGTTGGGCGAGTTGGGCGCGGTGGCGCTATTGCCCACATAGGCCCGGCCTGAACCTTCGAGGCCCCAGTGGCGGCTCATCCAGAACGAAGCGTCTCCATCCAGTCCGCCCAGGTTCGAGCCCTGCAGCAGCGACGGTCCCGCCTTCATATGGTCGTAGGCCAGTCCCAGGGACACGTCCCAGCGGTTGTCGTAACGCACCTTGGCCAGCGGATCGACCTGGATGTAGACGCCGTAAGTGGGGGTCTGCGTGGTCGATCCCTGCGAAGTAGACGACTGAGCCGGTTGGCCCTGGCTGCTCGAGCTCTGCGGTTGTGCGGGCGGATTTTGTGATCCCGCATTCTGTGCCTGCACGCTGGCGCTCGCGCACACGCCCAGTGCGAGAACAGCGGCAAAAAGTGAGAGGAAACTTGCTTGGAGACGCATCACTAAACAGCTTACAGGACCGCCCCAATGCCGGACAACGCGGCGGCTGAGCATTTTCGAAAGCATTCCGTTTAGACGCGGCTGCGGCGCTTTTGCCACGTCACTCACGGTCGGCCCTGTCCACTGTTCACTGTGCACTGTTCACTGTCCACCGATCACGCACGGCTCCTTCTGCCGCGTCCAGGTCAGGTAATACACGGTCTTCAGGATCTCCATCGCCGTCTGATACGCGCCCGGGTCGCGGTCCGCCGGTTCGAGCGCCGGGGCCGCGTGCACGCGCCACCTCATGGGCAGCCGGTTCAGCATCAGGGCCGCGCGCGGCAGGTGGCTGGGGCTCGAAATCACCTCCGCCGACTGCCAGCCGTGGCTGCGCATGATGCCGAGCGCGTTGCAGGTGTTCTCGAGCGTGTTCCGCGCCGCCGGGTCGAGGTAAACCGCCGATGCCGGAATCCCCTGGCCCTCCGCGGTCCGCGCCATCACCTGCGCTTCGACAAACTGGTTCTTCACCGCCGCGCCGGTAAAGATAATGCGCGGCGCCACGCCCCGCTCGTATTCGTTTACCGCCTCGGTGACGCGCGCCAGCTGCCTCGGACTGGGATTTCCGTCCGCGTCCGCAGAAGTGCCGAGCACAATGAGCACATCGAAATGGTCCTCGGCCGTATTGCCGATGGGCGCGAATGTCCGCTCCAGGGTCGCCCACAGAAACACCCCGACAACCACGGCCACGCAGGCCAGAATCACGCGGCCCATCCAGCCCAGCCGCGGCAGCCAGCCCAGACGCCGGCGCGGCTTGGGCGCGGAGCCGCGACCGGTTGGGCGGCTCGCGTTCCGCTTGCCGATCGGTTTCTGTGTTTTCGTCGAGTTCAACGGAGCTGCCTCTTTCGCATCTCTTCT
>CAVXOO010000186.1:0-3898 GCA_963762945.1 uncultured Acidobacteriaceae bacterium
AACGCCTAGCCACCTGCGGTGGGGCAGACGCGCTTCGCGCAAACTTGCGCTGTTCGCCGTCGATCAATGAAGGCGGATGTCAGAACACGAGCTGCCAGTAGCCGACATCGATCCAGCGGCCGAATTTGTGGCCGGTTTCTTTGAAGTGGGCTACCTGGCGGAAGCCGAATTTCAGCAGCAGCGCGACGCTGGCTTCGTTGGGGAGCGCGACGCCTCCGATGACCGAGTGAAACTGCCGGGTGCGCAATTCGGTGAGAAGAGCATCGAGCAAGGCGGAGCCGATTCCCATCCCGACCGCGCTCGGATCGAGATAGACTCCCGCTTCCGTGGAATGGCGATAGGCTGCGCGCACATTCCATTTGCGGCCGTAGGCGTAGCCGAGCAGCTTGCCATCCTCTTCGCAGACGAGCCAGGGGTAGGACTCAGTGGTCTCGACGATCCGCTGCCGCATTTCGCCGGAAGTGACGGGAATTTCTTCAAACGTGGCCGGCGAATTGAGGACATAGTGGTTGTAGATCTCCGCGATGGAAAACGCGTCGCCGGGTTGTACTGTGCGTAGAATAGGCATTCAGCCAATTGGCAGTGGGATCAACGATGATTACCGTTCGATTTCGACGGCCAGATCAGCGCCTGCTTGCTCCAATCATCGTCCAGTTCGCGGCGGAAGACGATGTATTCATACCATTGCGAGAGGGGGACGGTGGTCTTCTTGATGAGGAGACGGCGCTCCGCGGTGAAGACGCCGGCGGCAAAGGTGTACTTGGCGTGGAACTCGGCCCAGTCCTGAACGATGTTGACGTTCTTGGGCAGTTTGATCGACCAGCCATCTGGCAGTTGCACGCTGGAGTGGTAGACGGTCTCGCCGGTGGCGCCAAGTTCGGGATCGTCGGCGGGCTTCTTTTCTTTGACGCCGGGTGGCAGCTCGCCGCCCATAGGCGGCATGGGCGGTCCAATCCAATGGGAGGAGTTGTTGTCGTCCCACTTGTAGTATCTTTCCCGCTTGTAGTCGAAGGAGAAATGAAACGGCTCGTCGATTTTCTCCACGTCGGAGACCTGGGGATTCGAGACCTCACCGCCGTAGTCCTCGCCGCGTGCGATTCTCTCGACAAGCTCCTTCCATTGCGATTGCGAGACCCTGCGGAAGGCGGAGCGGATGACTGCGCCCATATCGCCGTCCGCGGTTTCCTCGATCTTGCCCGTGAAGAGTCCCAGGCTGGATAAGGAGCCTTGAATTTCGATATGAACTTTGCGCGGCGACGGCAGATCGGCGGGAGTGCGCACGAGGTAGGCCGGACTGCCGACGGGAATGGCAAGGGCCTGCTTGTCGCGCAGGACTGCAGCCAAATCCCCGATCGGCGCAACCTCTTCGGTCGAATCCATCCAAAGGAGCTTGCCGTTGAGCGGGACAAGGGTGATGACGTGGTCGAATTGGGCCGGCGAGGGAGTGGCGGGGTCGAGATAGGATTTGGTCGAGATGAGGACCGGCCAGGCTTCTATGCCCGCCGCTTTGAGTAAGGCAGCGAGCAGCGTGTGCTTGTCTTTGCAGTCGCCGTACTCGTTGGAAAGAACGTCATCGGCGGGGTGCGGCTGATAACGGCCAATGCCGAATTCAAGGCCGACGTAATGAATGTGCAGAGCAACGTCATTGAAGATGACGCGGAGCTTGTCTTCGTCGGAGGTGAGGCCTTTGGTGAGCGATCCGGCCTTGGCCTGGATGGCGGGAGTGACGGTGAGGGAGTCCTTCTGGAGCGAGTTGTACCATGCGCCGATCTGTTCCCAACTGGTGAAGGTTGTCACCTGGACGGACGGCTTCCAATTCTTAGCGGACTTGGGCGGCGCATCGGGATCGGGGCGAGTGAGGTTGGAACTCGCCCAGTGATAAAGCTTGCGGCCAGCGGATGTGGTGACGGTGGGCTGAAGATCCGAACTGGCGACGGTGACGGTTTTATCCGCGGGGAGATCGATGTCGAGCTGTTCGTCGAGAACGATCATATCTTTTTGGAATGAGTAATCGAACCAGAACTGACCGGGAATTTCAGGCCGCAGGGTGCGAAGCGTGGTCTGGATTTCGAGCGTATCGCCGACGCCAAGGCCCTTTACAGCGACATGTTTCTGGTGAATGTCGGAGTACATGGGTGCTGCGCGCGTGACGTCGGCCGGCATGTCCTGGATGTTGTAATCGGGCGTCACCACGACAGTGCCTCCTGATTGCGGTCGAAGATGCGTAATGGGATAGAGACGCTGAGGCCCATGTAAACCGGAATCGGAGGGTTGCGCGCAAAATCCACACTGAACGTCGGATCGGTTGAGCCGTTGGCGACAGCCAATTGATGATTGACCTTGGCCAGGTCCACATTTTCGACGGCAGCTTTAAGATCGGGGCGTGTCGCCAAGGCGATGTTCCGTAGCTCATCGAGACCCGTTACCTGCTCGGAAAAATCGTACGGCCCGTTCACCTCAAACTGCTCGATGGGTGTCCGGTCAATCAACAGCATCTGAAGCTGGATTTTGGAGGTCCGGAGATTCACCAGCGCTGTCTCGTAATCGGATTCGAATTGAACGCGCTGCAGCTCCAGGCGGTCCAGGTCGACTCGGGCCAGGTCGCCCGCCCGAAAACGAGTGCGGTTCACGCCGAGTTCCCGGTCCCAATAGGCCAGGTTCTCTTTCGCGTTTTGGAGCACGGCCTTGGCTTGCAGTGTCTGAACGAACGCATTGCGCAGGTTGAACATCAGACTGCGCTCCTGGTCCAGGTAAGTAGAAGACGCGATATCGGTGGACCTCTTCGCGCTCTCCAGGCGCAGTTCCCGCTTGTGTTGCCGCTCGTGTAGGTAACTCAATGAGGCGGACGGGAACGCAAAGGCGAAAGGACGATAGCCGCTTCCTGCTCCATTAGGGGAGGGTTGCGTCGAAAATGGATCGACTTGATCCACGCCCGCCGTCACATCGGGGTTGGGACGCAGGTAGGCTGTGATTTCCGCAGTCCTCGACTCGTCGATGTTGAGCTGTGCAGCTTTTAATGTCGGGTTCACGGCTTCGAACTTTTCCTTGATCTGCTCCCAGGTGAAGGCGGACTGCGCAAACATGGTTTCGCCCAATCCGCTGACCCCGAGGGCCATCAGCAGAGCGCGCGCGACCAGTCTCAGCAACCAAGTCCGATTTCCGGCCCCCTCAGCCAGCATGATTCTCCTTGTCTTACGCCGATGGCGCGTATCTTCTTTGTCGCCGGAACCCGGCGAGAATCGCCTGCCCGCACAGCAAGCTGGGCAGTGCCGTATGCCTATGGCGTACATGCTTTTGAGCCATTCACTCTGCTGCCACGCCGGTCTGTTCCGGCTCCGCAAACCACCAATTTGGCGAAATTTTCGTGAGGCGTACTTCGCGGCTGGTCTGCTGAGGTGTGGCAGGTTCTATCTTTAGTCTAGGAAGGCAATCTTCGCCGACTCCATCAATCATTTGACGAAATGCGCTACGTCTTTGGATTGGATCTTTTGGTTAGCCGATGGATACCAAGCACTCGTTGTAAAGGTTCCTCTAGAATGGTACCAGGTTCTTGTTTGGCCGCTAACAGACTGCAGCACTTGTTCTTGCGCTTCCTGCCAGGAGGCCGGAAGACGGCATTGTTATGCGCTGGCGCGCTCACGACCGTCGTTGCTCTCATCGACTGGCGTTTCGACGTCAATATATCCTTCGGCTTTCTCTATCTGTTCCCCATGCTGATGGTGGGCAGCCTCCTCCCGCGCTGGCAGATTGCACTGGTTGCAGCGCTCTATACAGGCCTTTGTGAGGCCTTCGGTTCGTTTCCCTGGACGTCGGCCATTGGAATCCCGCGCCTGATCCTCACGTTTGTGGCCTTCTTCGGCACTGGACTCTTCGTTTTCGAGTCGGCTCGAAATCGCCG
>CAVXOO010000187.1:0-14671 GCA_963762945.1 uncultured Acidobacteriaceae bacterium
GGCGGATATATGAATAGTGGATATATACTCTTTTCATGGCTACTGTAACTGCACCCACCGCTCCGCTTACCCCGGCCGTCTTCGCCATTCTGCTCTCGCTTGCCGAAGGAGAAAGGACGGGGTCCCCATCGACCAGGTCCTGGTCGATGGGGTGGCAAACACGGCTATCTCATCATGAAGGATGCCCGCGCCCCGCAGGGTGGCGGCCTCCGGCATCGGCGCTGGAACCCTCTATGGCTCGCTGGCCAAGACTTCGAGAAGGTTATGCATGGCGAAAAGTTAACCCTCTGGCAGCAAATCTATCAGCAAATACTCCTCTTGAAATACTCCTCTTGGCGTTGTTGTACGAAATCACGTTTCATGATTGAACCTCACGGGAATACGCTGTATCTGAATATGCGTATAGTCGAAATTGTAACTGTCAAAGTACCCAAGAACTACAAGGATCAATAGGGTTGAGGTTGTATGCGCTAGAGCATTTTAGTAAATAGTGTATACTCTCTTTGGCGAGACTCTGCGACAGCAATACGTTTACTTTTTTTGCGTGCCTTTCGTTCAGCGTATTGTTCTGAGCCTCAAGCGCCGGAGGCCGCTGCAACAGCAGCAGCATGTGATCCAACTGCGTCTCGTCGTCGGCCAGGCCCATATCGTTATTCGAATTCGCCTCCGGCCGCGTGTTGCCACCGAGCGTCACCAGAACATTGTCATCGATCTTTTGCGTTACCAGCAGTGGCTTGGTTTGAGCTTGCGAGGCAATACCGGCGCTGAGGGCAAATGCGGCCGCAGCGAGGAACCGGGCAACAGCTTTCGTGCTACAAATCATGGTCTCTCCTTCTTTCGAGCAGAGTCCCTCTTCCGAGCCTGGGTTGACCCTCGCTCGCGAAAAAATGTTGAGTTCTCAACGGCGAAGTTTACGGCGCATCGTTCCCAAAAGCCCCAGCACCCCTGTCCCCAGCAGCAGCAGCGAGCCGGGCTCCGGGGTTTCCGTGAAGGTAAGATCGTCCGCGATCAAGGAATCCGGATTGCCGTCCACGTCGCTGAGGGTGATGAAGTAAATGCCCCCCTCGGGGTCGAGGGTGAACTCAGAATCCGCTCCGCTCACCGGAGCGCCGTTAAATGTGGCGAGCACATCGCCCATGCTGTCGTAGGCGGTCACGGTCACGCCGTCCCCATCGGAGTACCATCCACTCACATCCGTGACAGGGGTAGAGAAGTCGACGATGATGGGATCGTTCGGATCGTTCGTGATCACTCCGCTGCCCGAGTGCGGGGGATAATCAAAGTAGTCGTAGAAAGGCGCCACCAACTGCAGCGCGTTTGTAAAGGTGGCGTCCTCGGCGGCGTACTGGTTGGTGATCTGGGTGAACTCAGGGTACTGTTCGAAGTTGAGGGTGAAGGTGTCGGCCAAGGCCAGCGGCGACAAGGACAGCAATACCAGGAGAAGAAGAATCTTCTTCATTCTTGATCCTTTCCCAAGTTTTTAGTTTTCTGAAACGGGGGAACTTTCGTGCTGCGAATCGATTATGGACTAATATAGCCCAAAATGCCCCAGCTTATAAACTTTTTTTAAGAGATCGTCTCCATCCCCAAAGCCCCGAGTCTACCCTCCGGACTCCTTCCGCACCCGGGCGTACGGCGCCGAGGCCGCAAACTTCTCCTTTGTCTTTTGCGAATTCACAATAACTAGGGGTGCACCACATCTCGCCCTTGAGATGTGGGAAAGCGCCGTCGCGAAAGGGCACGGCTTCAGCCGTGCCGAAAAGAGCTGAAAAATTGAGGGGTTTTAACCCCTGATGGATTGTGCTTCCTCTTTCAGACCGTTGATGAAACACGCCGTAGGAAGTACCCGTCTGGCCCCTCCTGCACCCAAAAGTCGGGATTTTTCCTCTGTCTTTTTTGAAACTCACCGCCACTACGGGTGCCCCACATCTCGCCTTTGAGATGTGGGAAAGCACAACCCTCAAGCCGCAAGCCCGCAACGCGGGCGTAATACGCTAGCCCCAGTCGCAAGACTGGGGACAATGGACCGGTCCCGAGTCCAAGCCCGCTTCAGCGGGCGAAAGAACCGATGCGCGCAGACCTCATTCGTCCGCTACCCCGCCAAGGCGGCGCATTCCCTTTTCGCCGCGATTTTGCTTCCCTGAGACCCGAGTCAGCCGCAACCAACATCTCGGCACCATCATGGTTGTCTTTTGCAAACTCACCATCACTATGGGTGCCCCACATCTCGCTTTTGAGATGTGGGAAAGCACAACCCTCAAGCCGCAAGCCCGCAACGCGGGCGTAATACGGTAGCCCCAGTCGCAAGACTGGGGACAATGGACCGGTCCCTAGTCCAAGCCCGCTTCAGCGGGCGAAAGAACCGATGCGCGCAGACCTCATTCGTCCGCTACCCCGCCAAGGCGGCGCATTCCCTTTTCGCCGCGATTTTGCTTCCCTGAGACCCGAGTCAGCCGCAACCAACATCTCGGCACCATCATGGTTGTCTTTTGCAAACTCACCATCACTATGGGTGCCCCACATCTCGCTTTTGAGATGTGGGAAAACACAGCCTTCACGCCGCCACAAGCCCGCAACGCGGGCGCAATACGCTAGCCCCAGTCGCAAGACTGGGGACAATGAACTGGCCCCGCGTCCAAGCCCGCTTCAGCGGGCGAAAGAACCGATGCGCGCAGACCTCATTCGTCCGCTACCCCGCCAAGGCGGCGCATTCCCTTTTCGCCGCGATTTTGCTTCCCTGAGACCCGAGTCAGCCGCAACCAACATCTCGGCACCATCATGGTTTTCTTTTGCAAATTCACCATCGCTACGGGTGCCCCACATCTCGCCTTTGAGATGTGGGAAAGCGCCTCACGCCGCCGAAGCCCGCAACGCGGGCGTAATACGGTAGCCCCAGTCGCAAGACTGGGGACAATGGACCGGTCCCTAGTCCAAGCCCGCTTCAGCGGGCGTAAGAACCATCGCGCGCAGGTCGGGATGGCACAAACCCCAAACCCGCCCAGCCGAATTGCATCAAGGCCGCAAAATTCTCCTTTATTTTTTGCCGATAATTTCCCTTCGTTATTGCACAATCGATCTATGGGACAGTGCGGGCCGTTCGCCCCAAACTCCCCCGGCGGGAAATGAATTAAAGATTTTTTCTTTCATACCCCCCTGGGGTATGTCTTAATGATGTAAGTTATTTAGAATCAGCGCAAATACCTCACAATCATCGTAAAACGTCGTACGATTTCGTACATTTTGGTAGCCCGAGCGACCCAAAACCACCAAAATCGGCCACTCCGCTCGCGCACTGTCTACTCTCAGCCCGAGCGGTTCTACTCCCTATTGGCTACTCCCTACTCCCTGCTTTTCAATATTTCGCAGCCAGCGCTCGCGCCGCTTCTGAGAACTCCGGCTTCTGCGCTTCGCGGGATCGCCCGCGGCGCTTCTTGCCTGCCGGCGCGCTCTCGGCGGCGGATCTCTGCGGATGCGCGGCGGCGTTTTCGCCCATCACGTGCAGGCGCATGAAATTGGTGGAACCGGATTTGGTGCGCGTCCCGGCCACAATCGCGATCACCTCTTTGGGCCGCACGTAGCCGCCCTTTTCGAGCATCTTTTCCGCCAGGTCGACCATGGCCTCCGTGGTGTTGGCTTTGGGGCAGCGGATCGGCGTCGTGCCCCAGAGAAGATTCAAACGGTTGACAGTAATTTCCAGAGGACTGAGCGCGAAGATCGGCGCAGCCGGGTGATACTTCGAGAGCAGCCGCGCGGTTGAGCCCGACTCAGTGAACATGGCGATGCCGCGCAGGTCGAGATCGTCGGCAGCGTGGGCCGTGGCCTCGCAGATGGTTTCCGCGATCGACAGATGGCTGGGGCGCTCGGTAAATTTGGATTCGATATTCTCCTTGATGTGGCGCTCGGTTTCGCTCACGATGCGCGCCATCATGGCCACCGCTTCCACCGGATACTTGCCCACCGCCGATTCGCCCGAGAGCATGACCGCGTCGGTGCCATCGTAGATTGCGTTGGCCACGTCGGAGACTTCGGCGCGTGTGGGCCGCGGGTTCTCGATCATGGATTCGAGCATCTGCGTGGCCGTGATCACCGGCTTCGAGTACTCGGCGGCGCGGCGGATGATGAACTTCTGGATGGCGGGAACTTTCTCCGGCGGAACTTCCACGCCCAGGTCGCCGCGCGCCACCATGATGCCGTCGGAGACTTGCAGGATGGCGTCCAGATGCTCGACCGCCTGCGGCTTTTCCAGCTTGGCAATGATCCAGGTGTGGAAGCCGAGCGCGGCCACGCGATTGCGCACCAGGCTCACGTTTTCCGCAGTTCGCACAAAGGAGACGGCGATAGCGTCCACGCCGTGCTTGAGCGCAAAGGCCAGGTCGTCGGCGTCTTTTTCCGTGAGCGAAGGCGTGCGCACCAGCACTCCGGGCAGGTTGATGCCCTTGTGCTCGCCCAGTTGGCCGCCATTGACGATCTCGCAGGCCACATCCTCACCGTCGATCTGGTGCACGCGCAATTCGATCAGGCCGTCAGAAAGCAGAATGCGCGAGCCCTGCTCCAGATTCTCTGCGAGCGTCGTGAAGGTGGTGCTTACGCACGCCGCCGTGCCCGGCGTCTCGCGCGGCGTGATCACCAGCCGATGGCCGGCTTTCAGCAATACGGGTTGATGATCCTTGAGCAGCCCGGTGCGAATCTTGGGCCCCTGCAGGTCGCCCAGAATGCACAGCGGCCGGCGCTCTTCCTTGCTCAGCTTGCGGATCTTCTGAATCACGGCGGCCTTGCGCTCGTGGCTGCCGTGGGAGAAGTTGAGCCGGATCACATCGACGCCGGCGTGAATCATCTCGCGAATCACGGCCTCGGTGTTCGAGGCAGGCCCCAGCGTGGCCACAATCTTGGCGCGGCGCTGCGAGGGAGGTTCCGTCAAATTCAGGTCAGCGAAGGTCATCGAAAGAACTCCCGTGGAAACTGAATTTCAGTCAACAAAAGTATGGAGCGGGTGAGGAAAGGAGAAGAAAGTGCTACTCACCCTATTGTAGACGGAGCATTTGATAAGCTCATCGGCGCAACCGGCCACATCCGCAGCAAATCGCTGCCAGGTGCGCTCAAATCGCAGGCGAGAATCCCCTATTGGGAAGCGCGGGCCAGCTCAGGCGTGGCCGTATCTCCCGCCAGTTGCACCTGGCGCTCCCAGTAGAGAACGCCGTTCAACTCCGCGCCCAGCAGAACGCTGAATGAGGTGATGTAGAGCCACACCAGGGTGGCGATGCCCGCCGCAAACGAGCCGTAGATGCGTGTGTAATTGGCCACGCTGGTCACGTACCAGCCGTAGGCCAGCGTGGCCGGGAACCAGATAATGGTGCCGGCGACGGCCCCCGGCAGCACCAAGCGCCAATGCTCGGTGCGTCGCGTGCCGAAGTGATAGAGAGCGGTCAGCACGGCGAGGATGGCGGCAAAGCTCACCGTCCAGCGCGTCGCGCGCCAAAAAACGATGACGATGTGGCGCAATTCGTGGCCGGCGTTCTGAATCATCCACCACTCGATCTGGCGGCCGAAGACAATGGCCAGCGAGGCTGCCGTCATAGGAATGAGAACGATGAACACCAGCATCAGGCCACGGAGCCGTCGGCCCCAGAAGGTCCAGCTTTCCGGTGGCAGCCGATAGGCGCGGCGAAAGCCCTCCATCAGCGAGAGCATCGCGCCCAGGCCCGCAAACAAGCTCAGCAAAGTGGCGGAAAGAATCACCGGCCCCGAATGGAGATGATGCGTGAGGATGGAATCCTGCACCAGATCGAGGGTGTCGGGCGGCAGAAACTGTTCGAGGACGATGCGCGTTTCGCCGACCAGCGATGTGCCCTCTTCCACCTGGGCCACGAGCGTGGTCGTGACCAGCAGGGCAGGGAAGAACATGAGCATGCCGGAATAGGCCGCGGCCTTGGACGTATTCACCACGTCGTGGGCAAAGGCCAGATAAAGAGCTTTCCGTATTCTGGCGAAATAATGCGGCATATCTTCCAAGGCCAGAGTAGTCCATTAGGGCCGGTCGAAGCGAGAAAAGCAGGGACTAAGGGACCGAGGGAACAAGGGAACAAGAAAGCACGGACCAAAGGGAACGCCGATCGGCTATTTAGGATTCACGCTGTCGGCAATCTGACTCCGCTAACTCCGCTAGCTCCGCCAACTCCGCTCACCTGTCCGTGCAGGAGTAGCAGGGATCGATCGAAGCCTGAATGAGCGGCGTATCGGCAAGCCGCGCGCCACGCACCATCCAGCGCACTGCGGGCATATTGGCATACGTGGGCGTGCGTACGTGCACGCGCGCCGGGTTGCGTGAGCCTTCCTTCCAGCTCACTGAATACATCACCTCGCCGCGCGGCGCTTCCACGCGGCTGGTGGCCGTGCCGGTAACGAAGGCGAACTTATCGCCGCCCACTGAGACCTCGCCCGACGGCATCGCGGTGAGCGCCTGACGCAGAATCTTGCAGCTTTCGAGAATCTCGAGAGCGCGCACCAGCAGGCGCGCCTTCACGTCGCCCGCCGGCTGCACAGGAACCTCGAACTTCATCTCTTCATAGGCCGCGTAAGGCGCATCGCGGCGCAGGTCCTGATTGATGCCCGAGGCGCGGGCCATGGGGCCGACCACTGCGCAGGAGACGGCCTTCTCCGGCGTGAGCACGCCGATGCCGGCGCAGCGCGAAATCGCCGTCGCGCTCGACGTAAAGATGGGAATCACGGTCTTGACCATCTCGCGTTCGAGTTCGTCGATCAGCGGCAGCAACGCCAACGGGTCTTCGACATCGCGATTCACGCCGCCCACGCGGTTCATCGAGTAGTTCACGCGGTTGCCGGAGATGGCCTGCAGCACGTCCATCACTTTTTCGCGCAGCGCAAAGCAGGTCATGAACATTGTTTTGAAGCCCATGAGCTTGGCGGCGATGCCGGCCCACAGTACGTGCGAATGCAGGCGTTCAAGTTCCGCCATCACCATGCGAATGTATTTCGCGCGCGGCGGCGCTTCCAGGCCCGCAAGCTTCTCCATCGCCTGGCAGAGTGTGAGCGTGTGAATAAACGAGCAGATGCCGCATACGCGCTCCATCAGCGCGATCACCTGATAGTAGTTGCGCGTTTCGGCCAGATGCTCGATGCCGCGAAAGTTGAAGCCGATGTGCAGTTCAGCGTCCTGAACCGTCTCGCCTTCGCAGATCATGTCCAGCTTGTAGGGTTCTTCAAGGCCGGGGTGGTAGGGCCCCATGGGGATTCTGTAGCTCATTGTGCGACCTCCTTTACTGCCTGCGCTGCCGGAGCGGAACTGGTGGCAGCCGGTCTAGCGGCGGCCACCTCGCGCAGATTCACGCCGGACTCATCGCCCTGGCGCAGCAGCAGCGGCTCAAGCACGCGGCCGGTGAAATCGAGGGAGTACTCTTCGTGAATCTCGCGCTCGATCCAGTCCGCGGCTTCCGAAAGATCGAAGATGCTGTCGATGCTATTTCCCGCGATGGTGAAAGGCAATCCGAGCAAGCGGCCGTGGAAGTCCCAGTGGTATTCGAGTCTGAAGCCTTCGGTGCCCGGCAATTGGTAAGCGGTGATGGTGATAAAGCGCGCGTGCATCTCGCTCATTACCTTTGCGACCTGGCGGATGCCGACCGCACCCGGATTCAGCCACCACGTGCCGCGGTTCTCCACCCAGGGTTCCGTAATTCCGAGCTCTTCACGAAGGGTTTCGAGAAACTTCATTGCGTGCCTCCTGCGGCGGGCGTAACTACGGCGACAGATGCAGCGCCAGCGACAGATGTACCGCCGGCAGGTGTAGCGCCGGCCTCCAGGCCGGCTGTCGTGCGGGTCTCCAGACCCGCACTCTTGGTCGGCGCCGCAGCCACTTTCGCCGCCGGGGGCCTCCGCGCCACGGTGTAAGACTTCTTCAACTCGCCTTGAGTTGTATAAACAGGCGGCGTGTCCTCTTGCTGCGAGAGCGCATGCTCGCTATGGCCATCCTTGAGCGCGTGCTCGATGCAGCCCTCCACGCAACGGCCGCAGAAGGTGCACTGGCCGGGGTTGTAACTCCACGTGAACTCGCCTTTGCCGGTCTTGAATTCGATGGCGCGCGAGGTGCAGCGCATGCGGCACACGGCGCAACCCGTGCAGTGCCGTGGATCGAATTCGACCAGCCCGCGGAAACGCGCCGTGACTTTGGGCCGCGCGGGAAAGAGCAAAGTCTGATAGCCGCGCCGCAGGTTTTTCCAGAGCATGGTGAGGATGTTCATGAACGGAACCTCACGAAGAGCGCCGATGAAATCACAAGCACGGCGAAGATGATCGTGCACTGCCAGTAGAAGCGCACGCTGGAGTCAATTGCGAGACGCGCCGTGGCCGCGGCCAGCACCGAGAGCATCAGCACGACGACGACCGAGAGCGCAACAAAGATGCCGCCGGCGAGCAGTGTCCCCATCCACGAGAGAATCGCCATATGCGGTGCAACCAGTGTAGCCACAAGGCCGGTGGCGGCAACCCACTCCAGGCCGTGCGCAAGTTCCCACATTGCCAACTCAGGCCCGGCGTACTCAGTCATCGGACCCGCGTAAATCTCCTGTTCGGCGTTGGGCAGCGAAAAGGGATTGATGTGCAGCTTGGCAGGCAGGCAGATCAAAATCGCCAGCACTCCCAACCAGCGCAGCGGCGAACTGGGCAGCGCCGCCAGATCTTCAAGCCTGAAAGTGTGCTGCGAGGCTGCGATGGAGACAATCGCCAGCAGAAAGACGATGTTGTAGGAGACGCTCAGTGCGGCCTCGCGCGCCGAGCCGATCTCACCGAAGATGGACCGCGACGAAAAGCCCGCCGCGATAATGCAAATCGATGGCAGCTCAAGAAGTGCGAGCAGCAAAATCAGGTCGCCTTCGAATCCGCCCGACGCGGGCAGTACCGGCAGCAATCCCACGGCTCCGGCCGCGGAGCCAACCGCAATCAGCGGCCAGGCACGCATAATGAAGCCAGCAATCCCGGGGCGCGGCGGCGTGCTCTTGCCGAGCAGCTTCACGAAGTCCCAGAACGGCTGCATGAAGGGCGGTCCCACGCGCTCCTGCATGCGGGCCACCGCTTTGCGCTCCACCCAAAGAAAGAACCACGCGGCGGGCACGGCGAAAAGCAGCCCGGGAAATATCAGGAAGCGGCCCAGCGCAGCCATCAAATTTGAAAGGACCGGATTCATGGCTGCACCTCCGCGCCGTCTTGAGGTTTCGGAGCGCAGCAGCATGAGCACGCTTCAGGGTCGCCGATGACGGCAGTTTCAATCCCGGTTTTTGCCGCACCGTCGCCGCGCTCGGCCAGAAGCACTGCCGCCTTAACGACTCCGGCGACGATCGCGTCGGGCCGCGGCGGGCAGCCGGGAACAAAAACATCGACAGGCAAATGCTTGTCGAGCGGTCCGTCCAGCGTGCGGCTATCGATAAACACATTCGTTGTCGCTGGGCAGGAGCCGACAGCAACCACAGCCTTGGGTCCGCAGACCTGGCCGTAGACGGTCTTCACGGCGTTGACGGCTGTCTTTGTCACCGGGCCGGTAACCACGAGAATGTCGGCGTGCCGTGGGCTGCCTTGCAGCAGAACGCCCAACTGCTCGGCGTCGTAGCGCGGCGCAAGCGCGGCGATAATTTCAATGTCGCAGCCGTTGCAACTTCCCGCGTTCAGATGGAAGAGCCAGGGGCTCTTGCGACGCGCGGTACACATCAATCGTTTCCAGAACTTCATGGCCGCACCCCCATCAACATTTGCCACGCATGAGGCCAGACCCCGGCAGCAAGCAGAATTAATACGAGCAGGACGATCACAGCCTTGATCGCGAACGGCTCGCGCGCTTTAGTTTGCGGCGGAGAATCAGGCGGCGGTCCCCACCAGTTGCGCGTAAGCGCCAGGGTGTAAGCAATCAGCGCCAGGATCGAAGAGACGATGAAAATGCCGAGCGGCCACGCGCCAACTTCAAACGCAGCGGAGTAGAGCCGCCAGCGGCCCAGAAATCCGAGCGTCGGCGGAATGCCCAGCATCGCTAGCATGCCAAAAAGGAATCCGAAGGCGCTCACCGGGTAGCGCGCAGCCAAGGCCACGGGCTCGGCGTCGAGCGCGCCATCGGCCTCCGGCGCGGCCAGACAGATAAAAAGCAGCGCCTTGGCCAGTGCGTGCGTCGAGGCGGCGATGATGGCGCCGGTCTGTCCAAATCTGCTGGCAGCTGCCGCGCCGAACAACAAAAAGCCCACATCCTCGGCTGTTGACAGAACCAGCAGCCGCTTGAGGCTGCGTTGCGTGAGCATCAGCACTGCGGCCAGAAGCGAGGTGAGCGCGGCTGCGTAGTAAAAGAGCGGCTGCGGCGTGAGAAGCTCGGGAACGGTTCGCGCGCTGAGCATGAGTTCGCCGAAGGCCGCCATGTTGACCACCGCGATGATGACGCCAAGCACCAGCGCGGGCACTTCGTCGGCCAAGGCCAACAGCCAGAAGAAGAGCGGCACCGCCGCGAGTTTGACGGCGATTCCCGTAAGCAGAAACGCGCGCGCCAACTCGAACGCTCCGTGATCTGCGAGGAGGTCGCCCGCGATTGTTGAACCTGCTGAGAGCAGCACCACGGCGAGGTACGTGATCTTCGCCGTCCGCGTACGCGCCGATTGCCATACCAGAACCACCGTAAGCAGAGCCGCCAATTCAAGCAGCCCGAGGCGCAGTCCCGCGAACGGGCTAAGCAGTCCGATGGTGGTGAAGGCGCCGGCAAAAAACAGGCTCGGCGCGAACAATTGAGGTACGTACTTGCGCGATGCCGGGCTAGCGAGTGCGGCAACAGCCAGTGCAATAGCCGCAATGCCCACGGCCAGCAGCAGGATTGAAGGCGTATCCGACAGCGGCATCACCAGTGGCCACCGAGTGGGAAGCACTCCCGGCACAACCCAGCGCACGAAAGCAAAAATCGCCGCGGCAAAAACCACCAGCAAAAGCGTTGCCCACCGCTCCATCCACGCGAAGACGACGCCCAGAGCCCGCGAAACCGCCTGCAACCCGCTCCAGATCCCTAAATAAACTCGATCAACATTAGTCCAGCGGAAGAAAGACTTCCAGTGCTGCTCAAAAATCTCGGAAAAATCGCCAGCCGTCAGCCGCCCTTGCTCGCTCAGCGGCTCGCCGCCGGTAAAGACGCCACCACCGGCTCCAGCCATTGCCGCGCCTGCAGACGCCGGACGCATAGCATAAGCGACGAGATAAATCGCGCCGCCAACCACCAACGAAACCAGCGCCAGCACCAGGCCGCCCGTCGAAGAGAAGCTGCCCGCATCGGCCGAAAGGCCGAGCCACGTTACATGCACGCCCGCGCCCATGCCGAGCGCGGCAAGAATCGGGTTCAGGAAAAAGTTCACGGCCAACTGCGGCGCAACGCCCAGCACCACGCTGCCCACGGCCAGCAACCCCATGCCCCAGATCATCGTAGGCGGAGATTCGTGCGTATCTTTAGTGTTCTCGGTCGTTGGTCCAAGGAAGACCGCGCTCGTCGCCTTCACCCCAAGGAAAACCGTGCCCAGGCTAGCCGCCCACGCCACCATCGCGGGCACAGCTTGCCCCGCCTGCAGCGCGGCGGCATAGAGCATCCACTTCGAGGCAAAGCCGCTCATCAGCGGAATGCCCATCATGCTGCCCACGCCGACCATCCACGACAAAGTCGTTCGCGGCATCTTCGTCGCCAGGCCGCCCAGCTTATTCATGTCGCGCGTTCCGGCGGCGTGCTGCACGCTGCCCGCCGTCAAAAACAGTCCGCCCTTGAAGAAGCCGTGATTCAGGCAGTGCAGCAGGCCCGCGGTAATCGCCAGCGGCGTGCCGATGCCAATGCCCATCATCATGTAGCCAATCTGGCTCACGGTCGAGAAGGCCAGCATGCGCTTCAGGTCGGTCTGCACCATGGCGTACATCACGCCCACGGCCATCGTCACTGTGCCCACCCACATCAGGCTCTCGCCCCACGCGGGCGTCGCGCCAAAACTATACATGCGCGCGGCCAGATAGACGCCGGCCTTCACGTAGCAGGCCGCGTGCAGCAGCGCGCTCACCGGAGTCGGCGCGGCCATGGCCTCGGGAATCCAGGTGTGCAGCGGAACCTGCACGCTTTTCGCGATCAGCGCTATCAGCATCAGCGCGAACAGCCCGCCCGTGAAAGCATGCGCAACCGCAGGATCGGTCCACATCGCCGTGCCCGCGCGGTGATAGATCACCAGAATCGCGGCCAGCAGTCCGTAGCCCGCGATGTGCGTCATCAGCAGCACCTTGCGCGCGCCGGCCACGGCCTCGCGGTTGGTGTACCAGAACCCCACCAGCGAGAACGAGCACAGGCCAACCACTTCCCAGCAGGCATAAAAGATAAACAGATTGGCGCTGTAAACGAGCGTGATAAAGCCGCCGATAAAGATCGACATGATCGCGTAAAAACGCGTGGCCGACTTGTCGTGCGCCATGTAGCCGATCGAATAAAGCAGCACCAGCCCGCCGATACACGCGCCCATAAACGCGAAGAGCACACTCAGCGCGTCAACGTGCAACACGAAGGCCAGCGGCCCGTCCCACGGCAGCGCACGCAAGTCGATCGACTGTCCGCCGCGCACCGCGGGCGCAACGGCGATGACGCCAAAGATGGCGGGTAAACAGGTGATAAACGCCAATATCCCTTTTGCCCGCGCGGAGCAGAGCCGTGCCACCAGAATCTGCAAAACCGCGCCTAGAAAAAGGGAAGATGGAGCAATCAAAATCAGGGTCGCTGCATCCATGCCTCTATGTTGATGGCCCGGACCTTAGGGACGATGTGATCCAGCACACTAGAGCGTAGAAGCTGTGGCCTGAAGTAAGCCGATCATCTCGAAATGCGGGACGGGGTTTCGAACCGGTCGTCGCCCTCTCTCGGCCTGCTATGAACAGCCATTAGCCATTAGCCAGTAGCCTGTAGCCGTTAGCTAACTGCATGGTTTGCCGCTGAGAACGGCTCCTTGCCGCACGGAGCAGGCTACAAGCTACCGGCTACGGGGCAACAGCCAATGGGGCGAGTCAGAAGTTCACATCGCAGCGAAATTGTCATCCTGAGCGGAGCGCGTTTGGGGCCCCATGATTGCCTCGCAATCATGGGGAAAGCGGAGTCGAAGGATCTGCGGTTGCTTCTCGGCGAACTTTGGATTCACCACACCAGTTCCCCGTGTCCTACAATGCGGCAGGAGGTAGGTCCGCCATGTCCTGTGCATTGAAATGCCGTTGCCGTATGGGTGCGTTTCTGGCCTTATCGCTTGCAGCATTGCTCCTCACGGGTTCCGCTGCGGCGCAAAACGACAGCGAAGCCAAGCGGGCCATGGCGTCGCTGCCGGAGCAATCCCAAACCGTGGTCGAGCGCCTGCTGAGCCTCGCCGAGCTCCCGGCCGGCACATGGAAGGTGCATGAAGGCGACCTGACGCACGGCGAAGCCGTGAATCTCGATGAGAGCGGCTGGCAGGCTGCGACGATCGGCGCGCGCTATCCCACCAGCGCCGCCTGGTTTCGCCAGACCGTAGAGATTCCCGCCACGCTTCACGGATACGACCTCACCGGCGCGCGCGTCTGGTTCCAGTTCAACGTCAACGCCAACGGACCCATCCCCGAAATCCTCTACTTCAACGGCCGCCGCGTGGCCCTGGGCGACGATCTCGAACCGGTCGTGCTCTTCGACGACGCCAAGCCCGGCGACAAAGTCGTCGTCGCAGTCAAGCTCCTCGCAACCGTTGACACCAAACGGTTCCGCGGCGCAACTCTGCACATCGATTTCCCCGAAAGCCGTCCCAATCCGCAGCAACTCGCCGAGGAGTTCCTCTCCGCCGCGTTGCTGCTACCCTCGCAGAGGGCTACCAGCCGCTCCAGGCGAAGATTGTCGCGCTCGCGAGCCACGAGAACCTGATCGAAGCGCCGCCGGCCGGCCTTGACTGCCTCCTCGACCGAGTGCAACCCATACAAAACTTCCATAGAGGATAGTGTAGAAGATCGACGAAGAACAGCCCGACTCGCCGTTGCAAGTTACGCCATCGATGAACCCGCTAACTCGCGAACTTGCTATCACCGCGAAGCGGTGGCTAACTTGCTAAATGGCTAACCCATTCTCGCGAGTTTTGCCGAAAGGATTGAGAAGACCCATTACTCAACCAGCGTTATTCGTGAGAAGGCGCCATCCTCTGCGCTACGATTGTCGTATGCGCCTCTTTATCGGGATTCCTTTGGCGGTTGCGGTCCGCGGCGAGCTATCGGCGCTCGTGGCGCGGCTGAAATCCAGGGACGACGGGCTGCGCTGGACAGCGCCGGAATCGTGGCACATCACCCTGGAGTTTCTCGGCAATACCAGCCCGGAACAATACGAATGCATGGCCGCGCGGCTCGGCGAGCTGCATCTGCCCTTCGTTCCCATCGCTCTTGAGAGGCTGGAGTTCTTCGCCCGCGCCGGAATCCTGATCGTCGCGGTCAGGCCCGCGCCGCAACTACTCTTGCTTCAGCAGCGGGTCAGCGCGGCAGCCGGGCTCTGCGGCTTCACTCCCGAGGCGCGCCCCTACCAGCCGCACATCACGCTGGCGCGCCGCAAAGGCAAAGGACGAGAACTGACCGAACTGAAGGCCAAAATTCACCGCAAGCCGGCCTTCACTAGCCTCCTCGCCGAGGA
>CAVXOO010000188.1:0-6057 GCA_963762945.1 uncultured Acidobacteriaceae bacterium
GGCTTTGCATCCCTGCAACCTGGCCTCCTGCCCGCTCATCCTAACCAAGAAGGAGTCGAGCCGATGCCGCCCATTTCTCCGCAAGAAGGCCAATTGCGACTGGCCGGCCTCAAGGGTTGGACGATTGAGGCGGGTGAACTGGTCAAGAGCTTTCAATTCAAGGATTTTGTTGCCGCCCTGCGTTTTGTTAACCGCGTGGGCGAGGCGGCCGAGCGGGCTGGCCACCATCCGGATATCGATATCCGCTACAACCGCGTGCGGCTGGCTCTGACCACGCACGATGCCGGCGGCCTGACCGAGAAGGACTTCGATTTGGCGGCGCAGGCTGAGAGGCTCGCCGAGTAGCTTTCACGCCGACGGTTTCCCACAATATGGTAGTTTGAGGGTTCAGAGAGAGGGCCGTCCATTTCTCCGCAAATCGGGATTCGGCCGGCTTTTCCACCGGGAAGGGGTTACATTTGTCTGAGAGGTGAGGTAGCGTGTTTCCCGGAACTCCAATAAAACACCGAATTCCCAGGCAGGGTCATGCGGAGCGCCGCCGCCGGAGGCACTGGTTGATGGAAGAAACAACTGATAAAGAAAGGCTTCATGGACTGAGGCGGCGGCCGATCATGGCTGGTTCGTTTCATGATTCCCGCGAGACTCCGTAAATGGCTCAATCTTATGAACTGCGTTGGATGCGCGATTGAGGGATAGGTTTACAGGATCGCAAAATTTAAATTTCGAATTTTGTATTTGCAATTTTTCAAATCTATGCTATCGTGTATTTATTCCGGTCGTGGGGGTGGTCCCCAAGGCCGGGAGTAGTTTGCGTCACTGGCCTCCCGGCACGAACAGCTAGACCGTTCGTGCCGCCTTTTTTTTGTGGGGGCTTCCTCTTTGTCACCCTCCCTGAAGCTGAAGCGACGGCCCGTCGAGATCGTGGGCTGGGAAGTCCGCGCGCGGAAGCCGATCCTCGATCCGGAGACGGTTGAGTGGTGGCGCAGGCGCTTTATGCAACTCGGCTTTCGGCTCATAGCATTTAGCTGGCGAGTTTCACTCTTTGCGGCTAATCGTGGACCGACGGCTGGCCTTCAATCTCGCCGCTTGGTTCTTTTCCCGCCTCAATCTCATAGTTTTTTACGACTTCTTGCAGGAAGATATTGGAACGGAAAGGGATTTCGTTGCCGATTGCATTTTCCACTGCCGGGGTTCCGTCCAGATACCAAGTGTATTCGCTCCAATCTTGCGGGTCGCATGTCGAAGAAAAGGATACAAAGAGAATCCAGGTGCCATCTGCGCCTTCCATATACTCGCTTACTGGGACTCCCCGATCCTTCATCTTCTGAAGAACGGTTGAGAACGTATCCCTCCCAAGCTCGATTCCGTCGGGCGTGGCGACGATGTTGCCGGGGTTGATATCGATGCCGATTGACTCAGCCTTGTCCTCGTTTCTGATGCCCCAGCGCCGTAAGTTGAAAGCCTCCGACTGCCATTCCCATTTTTCAACGGTGCTGTCGAAGTTGGTTTCGGGTCCGTATACTCGCCGAAGATCCTCAATCGAAGCACCGGGGAGCACCCTGGGTTCCAGCTTTTCGTCATTTGGGGGCGCGAGATAGGATTTGCATCCGTCGATATGAATCGAGGGCGCCGCGGGTTTCGAAAACGACTGCTCTCGCGTCGCTTTTGAGGAGTCGCTCTCAGGTAACCGACTCCGCGTCGAATAACTTTCGAACCTTTTCCACCCAATCCATCCCGCTACGGACGAAGCGGCGAGGAAAACCAATAGAGCGCCCAAACCGACTTTCTTGCTCATGGCGTCCCTTTCCTAGCCTCGGTCATGAATGCGGTTAGAAGCGTGGAGATGACGCGAGGCGTGGGCCCAAGATTGGGAAACTTCGTGCGCTTGACTTGAGACCAGTCGATATATTTCGTCGAGTCGGCTCCCGGTCCCGTCGAAGACCAGAATTCAAACTCTTCGGCTTCATTCTTTAATTTTGGGATCTCTTTTTTCATTGCGGTGACTCCATGGTAAGCCCACTCCGCAGCCCGCGAAGCCCCGAGCCTGTAGAATCTAGCTAAAATCCGCCTCAGTCCGGCTTTGGAGGCAACTTGCTTTACTGGCTTCTTTACGAAAAGCTGTTTCCGTTTTTTCACCCGTTCCGGTATCTTCCGCTACCTTACGTTTCGCACGGCGTTTGCGTCGCTGACGGCGCTGCTGATTACGCTTTTCATCGGGCCCTGGGTGATTCAGAAGCTCAGGGAGTTCCAGATCGGCCAGTTTGTGCGCGACGATGGGCCGCAGTCGCATCTGAAAAAGACGGGCACGCCCACGATGGGCGGCGTGCTGATCGCAATTGCGATTCTGCTGCCCACGGTGCTCTGGTCCGACCCCGCCAATCCCTTTGTGTGGATCACGGTTTTTGCTACGCTGGCCTTCGGCGCCATCGGTTTTGCCGACGATTACATTAAAGTGGTGCAGCGGCGCAGTCTCGGCTTGACGGCGCGGGCCAAGCTGCTTTGGCAGGGACTGGCCGGCGCGCTAGTGGCTGTGGCGCTGGTTGTGCTGGATCAATTCAAGATGTTTTCGACGCGGCTATCGGTTCCGTTTATCAAGAGCCTGCGTCCCGATCTGCTGTGGCATGCATGGCCCAGCACGGTTCCGCATTTGGCGCTGTTCGCATTCGTGCCTTTTGTGCTCTGGGTGGTGCTGGTGCTGGTGGGTTCGTCGAATGCGGTGAATTTGACCGACGGGCTTGACGGCCTGGCCATCGGTTGCAGCATCATTGCCGCGGGCGCACTGGCGGTGCTGACCTACGTGAGCGGCCATGTGGTTTTTGCCGATTATCTGGAACTGCAGCGGATGCCGATGGTCGGCGAGTTGACGGTGTTTTGCGGGTCCATGGTGGGGGCGTCCATCGGTTTTCTCTGGTACAACGCGCACCCGGCGGAGATCTTCATGGGCGACGTGGGTTCGCTGGCGCTGGGCGGGGCCATTGGCACCGTGGCGATCATCATCCGGCAGGAGCTTCTGCTGCCGTTCATCGGCGGCATCTTCGTACTCGAAGCGGTTTCAGTGATTCTGCAGGTGGGCAGTTATAAGCTGCGCAATGGAAAGCGGATCTTCAAGATGGCTCCGCTGCACCACCACTTCGAGCAGATGGGTTGGAGCGAGTCGAAGGTGATTGCGCGTTTCTGGATAGGCGCCCTGGTGTTTGCATTGTTTGCACTCACTACTCTGAAATTGCGGTAAAGACGGCGCGCGGCGCGGGGCGTGCGGTGCACAATATAGAAGTCGCGTGAACCCACCCTGGCCGCAAAGACAATGGCGCGGCGAGGGTGGGGCACCCAGCCTCAAGGTTAAGCAAAAATGATGGAATTAAAAGGCAAAAAAGCTCTGGTGGTGGGTCTGGGGAAGTCCGGGCTTGCGGCGGCGTTGTTTTTGCGGCGGCAGGGGGCGCAGGTGACGGTCTCCGACATCCGCTCGGCCGCTTCATTGGCCAAAGAGATTCCGGCGCTGCTCGAAGAAGGCATCATGGTGGAAGCCGGCGGGCATGGCCTGCTGACCTTTCGCCGCCAGGACTTGATCGTGGTCTCCCCCGGTGTGCCGCTGGACACGCCGGAGCTGGTGCAGGCGCGCAGCTTTGGCCGTCCGGTGATTGGGGAGCTGGAACTGGCCGCGCGATACCTCAAGGGCAAGATACTGGCGATCACAGGCTCGAACGGCAAGACTACGACCACGGCGCTGGCGGGCGAAATCCTGAAGGCATCCGGCCTGCCCACGCTGGTGGCCGGCAACATCGGCGTGCCGGTGGTTGGCCTGATCGACGAAAGCACCGCCGAGACATGGTCGGTGCTGGAGGTTTCAAGTTTCCAACTGGAGAGCACGGAGCAGTTCCACCCGAAGATCGCGGTGATTCTGAATATCACGCCCGATCATCTGGACCGGCATGGCAGTTTGGAAAACTACGCACTGGCCAAAGAGCGCATCTTTGCCGTGCAGGATGCGGGCGACTATGCGGTGCTGAACGCCGAAAACGCGCGCGCCGCCGAAGCTGCTGCGCGTTCACACGCGCCGGTGTATTGGTTTTCGGCGAGGCGCGCTGCGGCGCAGGGCGCATGGGTGGAAAACGGCAATGTGGTCTATCGTTCCGCTCCTGACGCCGCGACCGAGACGATTCTGCCGGTCGGAAAGATTTCGCTCAAGGGCAGACACAATGTGGAGAACGTGCTTGCTGCCGCATGCGCCGCGCGGCTGGCCGGCGTTCAACCGGATGTGATCGCGCGCGCCATTGAGAGCTTCAAGGCCGTGGAGCATCGCCTGGAATACGTGGCCACGATCGACGGCGTGGAGTACTACAACGACTCCAAAGCCACGAATGTGGATGCGACCGAAAAGGCCATCGCCTCGTTTGCCGGCGGCATCCACCTGATTTTGGGCGGCAAGGACAAGGGCGCGCCCTACGCGCCGCTGGCGCCCCTGGCGCGCGAGCGCGTGCGCACCATCTACACCATCGGCGCGGCCGCGGCAAAAATAGAGTCCGAGTTGCGCGGCGTGGTTCCCATTCAGTCTTGCGAGACCCTTGCTAACGCGGTGACCGCAGCGGCCGCAGCGGCCAAGCCAGGCGACGTTGTGGTGCTGGCGCCGGCTTGCTCGAGTTTTGACCAATTTGAGAACTACGAACAGCGCGGAGGGGTTTTCAAACAACTGGTGATGGATCTGCGCGAGTCGAAAGTGCGCAAGGCGTAGGAGATCATGGCGAAGCTGGTCGGCGTCAACAAGTGGATGTTCTTTACCACGCTGGTGCTGGTGGTGACCGGGCTTGTGATGGTTTTTTCGGCTTCAGCCTGGGTCAACCAGGAGAAATACCACTCGGCTTACACGTTTGTTCTGACGCAAGCGGTATGGGCAGGGGCCGGAGTGCTGGCGCTCTTCGTGCTGATGCACATCGACATCAGTTACTACAACACACCACGCTTTATCTATCCTGCTATCTCTCTGACCACGGTGCTGCTGGTGCTGGTGTTTCTGATGCCCGGTTCGCACCACACGCATCGCTGGATCCGCTTTGGCAACTTCTCAATGGGGGTGCCGCTGCGATCCTCGGCGGCGTCGCCGCCAAAATCGGGAATCACCGCGGTTATGCGCCGCGCAACCGCCCGCCGCAGCGCGTCGACCATCATTAGCAGCTCCATCAGATGATCATTCGCGGGACCGGTGGACTGTATGACGAAAGTGTCCTCTCCCCGCACGTTCTCCAAAACTTCGACCCAGATTTCCTGATCCGCGAAACGCCGGACCACGGATCGGCATAGCGCGACGCCGAGATGCGCGGCGATCGCCTCGCCAGCGCCCGATTGGAGTTGCCCGCCAGAAGTTTCATCGCCGCCATTGAGTATCCCCGCGAATTGAACACGGCGCCTCATAGCAGTCGCGCTCGCCGGGAATCGACCGGCGCGATTTTATCCGGGGGGTCGCTTTGGCTGGCGTCGCGTCGGAGGCGCGGGCCGACGAAGCGCCCAAGCCGGCCGATGCGGCCGCGGCCAAAGACGTCACCCGCAAACTGGCGAGCTTCGTCGTCTCCTCCCAGCCCGAGGATATCCCGCACCTGGTCAACAAGGAAGCCTCGCGGACGCTGCTGAACTGGGCGGCTTGCGCGGTGGGAGGGTCGCGGCATGAGACGGTCGATATCGCGGTCGGCGCGCTTGCGCCGTTCGCCGGTCCGGCGCAAGCGACGCTGCTCGGCCGCAAGGAGCGCATGGACGTGCTGAACGCCGCCATGATCAACGGCATCGCCTCGAGCCGTCTCGCTCAAACAAATCAACCCCCACACGATTGAGGAGACTGACAAGCGCAATGGCACGGTCATCGACGTGACAACAATGACTGTATCAACCAACGGCAAGACGATGACTGCCGTCGACACCAGCGAGCCCTCCGGGCGCGTGACCACGTACGTTGCAACCAAGCAGTAACACCAACTACTGCGCTTCCAGCAACTTACGCTAATCCAGGGTCCGTCGTCACATCTTCGATGGCGGGCCCTGTCACTTGCAGATCATTGCAAATCCGACGAA
>CAVXOO010000189.1:0-16885 GCA_963762945.1 uncultured Acidobacteriaceae bacterium
GCGTCCATCGCGTAGCCGTTCAGATCGAGAAATGTTTCTGCGACGACGTAGGCCGTGCGTTTATTGCCGCCAAGAAAAACATGATTGTTGCGAAAGCCACGATTGCTGGAAAGCCCAAATGCGTAAGCAGCCGCCAACCGGGCGGCGTCGGGTTTTCCGTAGGCCTGGAGATTGCGCGGCCGGGCAAGCGCGGAATCGATCGCGGCGAGGTCGCGGACGCCGGGAATTCCGCCGTGTTCCGAGATCTGCTGGTCGTGAATGGCAAGGACGGCATCGAGCGGAATCCATCGCCAGCGCCGGGATTTCACTTTGCCAGCTCGCGCAGTGCGTTGCGACGCCGCTTCATCACCTTGCGGGCCGACTCCATGGCCTTTTCAAATGCGGGGTCGAAGGGAGTCACCCTGAAACCGTCTTTCTCTTCGGTAAGAAAGATGGAGTCGCCCTTGCCAACCCTGAGGCGCGACAAGGCTTCTTTGGGCAGGACCACGCCGACGGAGCTTCCGATGGTTGTCAGTTTCAACTTGAGCACGGCCTCACCTCGCTCTCAATATTATAACGTCGATTAGAATATCAAGCGCCAGGAAGCTGCGCATGGTTTCGGCAAGTCGCGGAAGAGGGGTCAGTAAAGGTCAGTCTTGGGCAGCGAGTCCTGCAGGCCGAGGAGTCTTGCGTATTCTCTGTATTGATTGATGGTTGCCAGCATCATATCGTCGCCCATTTGTTCTTTTGCCAATTGCTGAAAGGCATCGAAGTCGTTTTCCTCTAGAATTCCGCGCGACTCCAGAAGCTCCAGAAGAGCCTTCAGGCGGATGTTTTGCTGGGCGAGCATATAAATAATGAGCTTGTGTTCGTTCTCCGTCATGGTGCCGAGAATTATAGCCTTTGGCCGTGTGCGCTTACCCTTCCCCTTTTGTGGGGTGCGCTGGCAGCCAGGATTCAGACGGCTGCACTACCCGCGGGGCGGGACCACGTAGAACAGGATGGCAAAGTAGTGGGCGATGCTGCCCGCCAGCACGAAGATGTGCCACGTGGCGTGAAAGTAGGGGATGCGGTCGAGGGCGAAGAAGACGATGCCGAGGGTATAGAAGAGGCCGCCCGCGAAAAGCCAGGCCATGGCGTGCCATCCGATGGCGTGGACGAGCGAGCTGGCCACGAAGATGACCAGCCAACCCTGAATGAGATAGATGGCCGCGGAAACGAAGGCGAGAGGGCCGCGCGTGAAGTGGTCCATGGCGACGCTTTTGGCGACGACCCCGGCCAGGGCCAGCGCCCAGACCACGGCAAAGAGCGTCCAGCCCTGAGCGCCGCCGAGAGAGACGAGCGTGAAGGGCGTGTAGGTGCCCGCGATGAGCACGTAGATGGACGAGTGATCGAGTACATGAAAGACGTGGCGGGCGCGGGTGCGGACAAGCGAGTGATAGAGCGTGGAGCAGAGATAGACCAGGATCAGTGAGGCGGAAAAGATGGCGCAACTGGTGACGAGCCGCGCCGAGCCGCGCGTGGAAGCGACGATAAGAAACGCGGCTCCGGCGATGGCGAGGCCTGCGCCGATGCCGTGCGTGATGGCGTTGGCCAGGATGTCGCCCAGCCTGGTGTGCGGGAGGGCTTGCGTGGACACAGATCGATCATAGCTCGGCGCTGCGCAGGATACGCCGTCTGGCGGGATAGCTCGGCGGCGAAGGGAACAAGGGCAGACGGCGCTTAGCAGTTCCGAAAGAGGACGCACGGAGCTTTTGGGAATTCTCGCGGCAAGTTGTTCTGGTTGAGAACACATCGCTCTTGAGCGGCGTCACATGCGGCACTAACGTTCCATTTATGGTGAAGTTTTTGCACCAGTTGCCGCAGGGAAGGCGGACAGCCTAGATGGCTGACGCGGATGCGGTTCGAGAGAGCGGAGAATTGCGGGGCGAGGCGGCAGGCTCGGCACAAAGCGGGGCTTTGTCCAGCCGGCTGGCGGAGATTGCGCGCGGCTACCAGAGGATGCTCGAGGAGAATCCCGCGCACCCCGGAGCATTGGTGGGGATGTGCGTGGTGGCGATGGCGAGCCGCCAGAACGAGGCGGCAGTGAAGATGGCTTCGGCCGCAGTGGACGCTGCGCCTGAGCTGGTGGGGGCGTGGGTTGCTCTGGGGCAGGCGCTGAAAGCCACAGAACGTTACGAGGAAGCAGCCAAGGCGTACGGCGAAGCGCTGCGGCTCGATAGTGCGAATGCGCTGACGCGCGAGGCGCTGGGCGAGTTGAAGATTGCCTGGGGCCGGCCAGAGCAGGCGATCGCGGAGTTCGAGCAGGCGCTCGCGCGCAAGCCGGGGATGGTTGCGGCGCATCTGGGGCTGGGCAATGCGTTGTGTTTGCTGGGCCGGAACGAAGAGGCGCTGGCGCGGTATGAGGCCGCGCTTGAGTTGCGGCCGCGGCAGGCGGAGTGCGAGTTTGCCGCGGGATTTGCGCTGGCGCGGCTGGGGCGCGCGAAAGAAGCAGAGAGACGTTACAGGCGCGCCCTCGCGGCGCGGCCCGATTTTGCCGCCGCCTGGATCAATCTGGGCAGCCTGCTGCGCGAGCAGGGGCAGGATGTCTATGCCGAAGCGGCGCTTGACCGTGCTGTGAAGCTGCGACCGGATCTGATTTCGGGATGGCTGAATCTGGCGATTCTGGAGCGGGAGCGCTTGCGGCCGGAGGCGGCCGAGAAGTATCTGCGCAAGGCCTTCGAGCTGAATCCGGCGCAGGTGGAGACGCTGGTGGCGTGGTGCCACTTTCGCATTGCCGAGCAGGACTTGGGCGGCGCGTGGGCTTGGCTGCGCTGGGCGCTCCAGCTCAATCCGGAGTTCAACGAGGCCGTGAATCTGCACGGAATTCTCTTGCATTTGGAAGGGCGATTCGAGGAGGCGATCGTCATGTTCAAACACGCCGAGAAACTAGGCAATCGCGCCGCCCCATCGAATCGCGGCAATTCGCTTCTGGATTTGGGCCGGATGGAGGAGGCGCTGACAGCGCACGAAGACGCGGTGGAACGCGATCCATCGAGCGCCGGCGCCCAATATAACCTGGCGCTGACGCAGTTGCGCCTGGGCGATTGGGATCGCGGCTGGCCCGGCTATGAGGCGCGCTGGCGCTTCCACGAGGTGCATCGGAGGCCGAGAGTTTTCCGGCAGCCGCGCTGGCAGGGCGATGAGCTGAATGGCGAGCGCGTGTTGCTGCACGCCGAACAGGGACTGGGCGATACCATCCAGTTTTGCCGCTATGCCGCGCTGGTGGCGGCGCGGGGCGGCTTTCCCATTTTGCAGGTGCAGCCAGCGGCGGAGCGGCTGATGCGATCGCTGGCCGTGGTGCATGCGGGGCGGGCGGAGACGGCGGTGCTGGGAACGGAGCTGGAGTTCGATTTGGAATGCCCGCTGCTGAGCCTGCCCGCGGTCTTTCGCACTTCAGTGGATACGGTTCCCTGGGAGGGCGCGTACCTGGGCGCGGACGCCGAACTCGCTGCCAAGAAGCGCGCGCAGTTGCCGAGCGCCAGAGATGGCTTGCGTGTGGGGCTGGCCTGGGCCGGCAATCCACGCTACAAGGCCGACCTAGCACGGTCGACGCGGCTCGAAACTCTGCTGCCGCTGCTGCGCGAGGCCGGTCCAGCAGTGAAGGCAACTTGGATCTCGCTGCAAAAGAGCGGAGCGGCGGAGCAGTTGGCGGCTTTGCCCGAGGACGTTGTTGTGTGGGACGGATCGAGCCGCGACGAAGACCTGGCCGAAACGGCGGCGATTGTTGCGGGGCTCGACCTGGTGATCACGACGGATACCTGCATCGCGCACCTTGCCGGCGCCATGGAGAAGCCGGTGTGGATTCTGCTGCCGCATATGGCGGACTGGCGTTGGATGGGAGTGCCGGAGACGACGCCATGGTACCCAACGGCATGGCTCTTCCGGCAGTCGTCGCCCGGCGATTGGCCAGGGGTTCTGGATCGGGTTGCGCGAGAGCTTTTGGCGTTTGCATATTCCGCGGAGCCGGGACGGTTGGAGATGGCGCTGGCTCTGCAGCCGGAAAAGCCCCGATGCATCGATCAACAGGCGAATTCTGGCGCGGGAATGGCGCAGAATGCGGCGAATTTGTGGCAGCACATGCCGGCGCTCGACGTGGTTCGCGGAGACGGCTGCTGAATCCTGGTCCTGATCGAATGGACAAGCTCTCGAAATATTGCAGGCACCCTCGCTCTTGATGGAATTCCGTCTGAGATCGGGGTTCCCCGGGACATTCCAATGCGGGCGGGGCGGCGTTTGGGGGCCAAAAACCGCCTTTATCGCTACCAAAACGTACGAAATCGTACGACGATTTACCACTTTTTCGACGTTATTTTGTTGAAAAATAAATGAGTTATAAGCGATTTGTATACCCCAGGGGGGTATGAAAACAATTTCTTTAATTAA
This sequence comes from uncultured Acidobacteriaceae bacterium, assembly GCA_963762945.1. Taxonomy (GTDB): domain Bacteria; phylum Acidobacteriota; class Terriglobia; order Terriglobales; family Acidobacteriaceae; genus Telmatobacter. Next base: position 4,405 of record CAVXOO010000189.1, read on the forward strand.
TTTCGGGTCTGAGGCTGGTTTTGTTGATAGAGAGGCGTGAATTGAGGGCCGCGCATCGTGGGCGGCGGGCGAGTGGAGACGAGTGAGTGAAGTGAAAGAGTGAATTGAGTGAAGGAGTGAAAAAAGATTGAAATGGTCGGCGGTTGGCGGGGTCGCGGGTCTGGACGTGGCGGAGATAGCTCGCATGGAATGATTGTGCGACAAAGCGGGGTAATTATCGGCAAAGGGGGTGAGGAGTTTTGGAGGGGTGGTTTCAGGGGGGTGGGACGGTGCGGCCGAGGGGAGGGGTTGACGGGGCATCGCTTTCCTCCCCGGTCCCCAAGTGCCAGGGACCGGGGGCATCCTCGCAGAGGATCGGACCCGCCTAAGATCGGGGCCAGCTGCCAGTGGTGCTGGCATCATTTCTTTGTCATAAACCCAAGCGCTTCGGATTGCGAAGGAGGGATGGCTTGACCCCAAATGGTGATGCTGGCCCCGTTTCTTTTCATAAACCCAAGCGCTTCGGTAAGTGCTAAGATGGTTTTATGACGGGGCGAAGCAAGCTGCGCGAGTTCCAGCCTTCACAGCCGCGCGCCCTGAGCGCCCGCTACGATCGGCGGCGAAGGCGCATCGCGATCCGGCTCTCAAGCGGGCTCGAAGTGACGTTTTCGCCGCGCGATGCACGGGGACTTGAGAATGCGACTCCGGCGCAGTTAGCGAAGATCGAAATCTCTTCTTCCCGGCTTGGCATTCATTTTCCTGGGATCGATGCGGATATTTACCTGCCGGGGTTGCTCATGGGATTTCTCGGTTCGCGCAACTGGATCGCCGGGCGCCTGGGCGCGCTGGGAGGCAAATCGAGAAGCGCGGCCAAGGTTGCGGCAGCCAGGAGAAATGGCCGCCGCGGAGGGCGGCCGCGCAAAGACCGTTGAGGCCGTCCCGGCATGGCTCCATCCTCGTCCGGCCACGATCCGATCGCAACGCCCGCTCATCGGTCGCCGCGGCGACCGATGAACGGGGCACAGCTTTTACGGCTCTCCGCGATCCTCATGATCGGGCCGCCTGCGGATGGTCCCATTTCTTTGTCATAAACCCAAGCGCTTCAGATCGTGAAGAATGGATGGCCTGGTCTTAATCGCGGGGCTGGCCCAGCGTTTCGCCCTATAAACCCAAGCGCTTCGGATTGCGAAAAAGGGAAGGCCGGGTATTACTGTGTGGCTGATCTCGTTTTGTTTTCATAAACCCAAGCGCTTCGGTAAGTGAGAAAGCGACCCCGGCGCAGTTGGCGAAAATCCAAATCTCTTCTTCAGGGTTTGGCATTCATTTTCCTGGAATCGATGCGGATATTTACCTGCCGGGGTTGCTCATGGGATTTCTCGGTTCGCGCAACTGGATCGCTGGACGCCTGGGCGCGCTCGGAGGCAAATCGAGAAGCGCGGCCAAAGTTGCGGCAGCCAGGCGAAATGGCCGCCGCGGAGGCCGGCCGCGCAAAGACCGTTGAGGCCGCTCGGCATGACTCCATCCTCGTCCGGCCACGATCCGATCGCAACGCCCGCTCATCGGTCGCCGCGACGACCGATGAACGGGGCACAGATTTTACGGCTCTCCGCGATCCTTATGACCGGGCCACCTGCGGCTGGTCCCATTTCTTTGTCGTAAACCCAAGCGCTTCGGATCGTGAAGAATGGATGGCCTGGTCTTAATCGCGGGGCTGGCCCAGCGTTTCGCCCTATAAACCCAAGCGCTTCGGATCGCGAAAAGGGGAAGGCCCGGTCTTAGAGAGGGGCCGACCCCGTTTTCCCCCAGCAACCCAAGCGCTTCAGATCGTGAAGATGGCTGGCCTGGTCTTGATAGTGGGACTGGCCCCCGCGTTTCTCCCCATAAACCCAAGCGCTTCGGTAAGTGAGAAAGCGACCTCGGCGCAGTTGGCGAAAATCGAAATTTCTTCTTCAGGGTTTGGCATTCATTTTCCTGGAATCGATGCGGATATTTACCTGCCGGGGTTGCTCATGGGATTTCTCGGTTCGCGCAACTGGATCGCCGGGCGCCTGGGCGCGCTTGGAGGCAAATCGAGAAGCGCGGCCAAAGTTGCGGCAGCCAGGAGAAATGGCCGCCGCGGAGGCCGGCCGCGCAAAGACCGTTGAGGCCGTCCCGGCATGGCTCCATCCTCGTCCGGCCACGATCCGATCGCAATGCCCGCTCATCGGTCGCCGCGGCGACCGATGAACGGGGCACAGCTTTTACGGCTCTCCGCGATCCTTATGACCGGGCCACCTGCCGGCGTTGCCGGACTCTTTCTTGCAGGAAAACAACAAGAAAAACACCCCATTCGACAAGACCTTGCCCAAATAATCGACTGAAGCATCTGCTCGTTCTGCGTAGACCGAGTACCGGGTTCTAATCTCGTACAAGCCGGGCTTACCATCAAACTTATGCATCAGCAGACCGTCCGTACTCAGGGATTCCGCGAACGAAACGATTATCGATTGATGTGGACCTATATGCTGCCATGAATGGGCCCCCATCTCCTTGAGCAGATGCTGAGAGTCAACCTCGGCTCCATTGTCGTATCTTGCGAGATCGACGTGATGATCCAGACCATCTGTGTTGATTATCAGTTCCACATCCCCTTGATTGGTTAGAACTGCTTCAAGTTCAAGCGTGGGCTGGCCTACACAGACGTTCGCTGGCGTTGCCAGCAAACGAAAGGAAATCGGATTCGCCTTCTGCGCACATAAAGGCGACACAACGAAAGCGATAACCGTCAGGATTTGCGCTACTCGTGGAAACATCGCATCCGCCTCTCTCGCCTTACTTCCAATCACCATTGGCAGGTGGCCCAGTCAAGTTTTTCACTTTTGGTTCCCGCTCGATGGATTGTGCCCCATCCAAGCTGCGTCTTTTGCGGCTTGGGTGGGAAAGCACGAGCGTCTGACCGGCCTCGGTCGTCTCCCTGGCTCCCGGCGTTTCCAGCAGCGGCAGACGGTCGAAACAACGGAAGGTGATGAAGTGAAGCGATTCCGCTCTTTGAAATCGCTTCAGGCCGCTCGGCATGGCTCCATCCTCGTCCGGCCACGATCCGATCGCAACGCCCGCTCATCGGTCGCCGCGGCGACCGATGAACGGGGCACAGCTTTTACGGCTCTCTGCGATTCTCATGACCGGGCCAACTGCCAACCCATCAGGGCTTGTAAAAGTCATCGAGACCGCGCCCACCTGCCAAAGATCCAAGACGCTGCTGAAAGTGAAACCACCACCAAAACAGAGAAATATGTGACGTTCGCAATAAACGCCTCCGTTCTTCTCCCATAGGTCATCGCACCGATCCACTGAAAAATCATTACGATAGAGGCCACCAGAGAGAAAAAACGGACTTTACCTCTCCCCGCGGACCCGAGCAAGAAGCCTAAGAGGCCGAGAAGCTCCCCAGTGAGGTAGTAAGTCCAGAGAGCAGCCCCGTCCGCAATCAGTTTGTGCCAATGTATGCGGGCCGCAGCGTTTGCGAAATAGAGAATTGCGGATACTGAAGCCGCGGCAAAACCAACAGTTCCGATCCAATCGCGAATTGAAGCCCTGCCTCCGATGTGTTGAAGAACGCAGCTACGTGCCGCTACTATCAGAAAGACATAATAAGCCGTCATGAAGGGGATCCAAGCGACCTCTGCATATCTTGCCCAGTCCATATCTAGGCCTCCTATGGAATTGTGGAATCCTGCGACGATCCTTGCTCTCTAGACCTAGCGGGTATCAGTCTGGCTTTAGGATCTCAATAACGCCCTTCAGTTTGTCCCCCCATCCCCCCACGTCGCCTGGCTTAACCCCCTGATAGTTCTTGCTTAGAGCAGCAAGTGGGTGCTCCCCCTCACACTCTTCCATTGCATCAACTAACTCGCCGCCGAACGCCCCCTGTGTGCTGATTGCTTGCTGACCGACACTGCTCACCTGAGGGGCCGGGTTTGTTCCATTTTCTCCACTTTCTGTCACCGCCTTGCTTACGTTCCCCGAAGCATCTTTGAAAATATTTGCCGAGGCCGTGACGACTACTCCAGGCATCTTTTCATGGACGCACTGATTAAACGCTTTGTTCTCATTTTCGATGGCGGTCTTGTTCATATTCTGTAGTGTTCCTGGTTGATTTGCTGCATCATTGAGAAGCTTTTGCGTCGCTGCCTTCTGCACTTCGGCAACCGCGTTTGAAAGCGCTGCCTGAGCTCCTTTCGCGAGTTGTGCCAGAAGCTGGCCAGCTTTGGGGTCGACATGCCCATCCGGATCAGTCGTCTTCAGCGGATTGTTACTCAGATACGCGTATAAATTTAGACTCTGTGGATCGTCCATCTTTGCATATGGCACCGGCTCTTCCTTCGCGTTCCAATCAGGCGACAACCAGCGTCCAGAGGCAGACGCGTAGTACCTGGCCCCGAAGTAATCATTCCCCGATTCGGCATCCCGTTCTTTGCCGGTGAAGTGGTGCGGGTCGGGGATGCTGCCGCTGCAGGCTTGGCCGTCGCCGAAGGGCAGGCCGGTGCAGGCGCCTTGCCAGACGCCCGCCGCATCGGTGGTGGCGCGCATGGTGCCCAGCCAGTCCGTCAAGCGGAAAGACGGCAGGACGAGCGTCTGCGGCGCGGCGGAGGGATTGGCGGGATTGTAGGCGGGGTTGGGAACCGGATCGTAGGTGGCGATGAGCGCGCTGCCCGCATACACATAGCTGCGCTGCCAGTTCATGGCGCCGTTCGCGTCCTGGGCCATCTCGGTGACCTGCTCGCCGCCGGCGCCGAGGATCCACCCCACGGACGAAGACCTAGCCTCACCCCAGCAAGCACAAAATCGCTTGCCGGGGGCCTCGATGTCTGCGGGGACCCCGGGGATGTAGCCGGTCATAACTTGCGCGCCGTTCACCACGTGGGAATTCTACTCCGGCGCCTTCCCCGGTCCCCAAGAGCGAGGGACCGGGGCCACCATCGTTGTGGTTAAGAAGAGACGATAGGACCGAGGGCACCCGGCGGCCACGATCTTATCGCCACTCCCGCACATCGATCACCGCGGCGACCGATGTGCGGGCCACAGCTTTTACGACTCTCCGCGATTCTCATGACCGGGCACCTGCCCACCCTCGCCGGGGCACGCCCGCAGTTACTAGAGCGCGTTTCACAAATGGTCCGAATGGCCGGGAGGAATCTATCAGGGGTTAAAACCCCTTAATTCTTCGGCCCTTTTCGGCACGACTGAAGTCGTGCCCTTTCACGAAACTATTTATGAAACACGCTCCAGAACCGCCTGAGATCGGGGCCACCTGTTTCATTGAGCTAACAAAACGAGCTTAAGATTCCTCTTGACATCGAGTACTCTATTGTATAGAGTACTCTTCATGGAAGTTTCAGCCTCGGCGGTTGGCCGTCGGAGGACGGAGGTTGGAAGGCAACGTGAGAACGGAAACGCAAATATCGGAGACGGCGATGCCGCTGGAAGTGGAGCGGCTGGTGAAGCGGTTTGGCGAGACGGTGGCGCTCGACGACGTGAGCCTGACGGTGCGGGCGGGCGAGTGCGTGGGGTTGCTGGGGCCGAATGGTGCGGGCAAGAGCACGTTGATTCGCGGCATTGTGGGGCGCGTGATTCCGAACAGCGGACGCGTGACGGTGTTTGGGGCGGCGGCGGGCTCGACGGCGGCGCGGATGGCGCTGGGCTGGGTGCCGCAGGAGCTGGCGATCTATCCGCGGATCAGTTGCAGGGAGAATCTGAGATCGTTTGGCCTCTACTACGGACTCTCGGGAGAGAAGCTGGGGGAGGCGATTGCGTGGTGCCTGAAGTGGGCGGCGCTCGAGGACCGGCAGGACGAGGTGGCGAAGAATCTTTCGGGCGGGATGAAGCGGCGGCTAAATATGGCGGCGGGGATGCTGCACCGGCCGAGGATTGTTCTCTTCGACGAGCCGACGGTGGGGGTTGATCCGCAGTCGCGGAACCGGATCTTCGGAATGATTGAAGAGCTGAAGGACGCGGGCGCGGCCATCATTTACACGACCCACTATATGGAAGAGGCGGAGCGGCTGTGCGACCGGATCGCGATTATCGATCACGGGCGAGTGATTGCGGCGGGAACCAGGGACGAACTGGTGCGCGCGTCGTTTGGAACGCGGAGCCAGGTGGTGGCGCGGTTTGCGAGCGAGACGGAAAAGATTCAGGCGTGGGCGGCGCGGCATGAGGGGCGCGTGACGGCGGAGACGGCGGAGTTCGCAATCGACCAGGCGGGTGAGATTGCGCCGCTGTTGGATGACGCGGCGAAGGCGGGACTGGAGCTGAAGGAAGTATGGCTGCGCAGGCCCAATCTGGAATCGGTATTTTTGCACCTTACGGGAAGGGAGCTACGAGATTGATTCTTCATGTGGCAAGGACCGCATGGACGGCATTGCGGCGGGACCGGGGCGCTTTTGTGCTGAGCTTCGTTCTGCCGCTGGCATTTTTCTCGATCTTCGCGGTGATCTTTGGCGGGCAGCACGACTCGACGCCGCGCGTCACCTTGATTGTTGTGGATGAGGACAAGAGCGAAACCTCGAAGGACCTGATCGGGGCGCTGGAGCAGGACAATTCGCTTTGGGTGCATCGCACGCCGGTAACGAAAAAAGGTGCGCCGGCAGGCCCCGAGTACACGGCGGCCACAGCGGAGGCCGCGGTGAAGGCAGGCGACGCGCCAGTGGCGCTGATTGTTCCCAAGGGATTCGGCGCGCACCCGATAGGGTTTGGGCCGAACGCGGATGCAAGCGCAGTCCAACTGCTGAACGACCAGAGCGATGCGATCGCTCCGCAGGTGGTGATGGGTCTGCTGCAAAAGGCGGCGATGACCTCGATGCCGGCGGCGATGGCCGAGCAGGGGATGAAGTACGCCGATCAGTACGTCGGTGGGTTCACCCCTGAGCAGAAGAAGGTGGTGGAGGACGGGCTGGCGAACCTGCGCAAGCAAGTGGCGAATGGCCAAGTAGGCAGCCAGGCGAGCGGCGGAGCAAAGAGCGGATCGGCCGGGTCGAACGACGACAGTGTCGGGATAATCCGCGTGAAGACGCGTGCCGTGGTGGGGGAGAAGCAGGAAGAGTCAACGATGATTTCGTTTTACGCGGCGGCCATCGGCGTCATGTTTCTGCTCTTCACGGCCAGCGGATCGGCAGGAGCGCTGCTGGACGAGGCCGAGAGCGGAACCCTGGAGCGGGTGCTGAGCACGCGCGTCACCATGACGAAGCTGCTGACGGGAAAGCTGGTCTTCAACACCCTGCTGGCGTTTGTGCAACTGACGGCGATGTTTCTTTGGGGCGGGGCGGTCTTCAAGCTCGACTTCTTCGATCACCTGCCGGGGTTCATAGTGATGGGGCTGGTAACGGCCTTCGCGGTAGCGGGGTTTGGGCTGCTGCTGGCCAGCGCATGCAAGACGCGGGCGCAACTGGGCGCGCTGTCGACGCTGCTGATTCTGATCATGTCGTCGGTGGGCGGAAGCATGTTTCCGCGCTTCCTGATGCCGGAATCGATGCAGCGGGCGGGGCTTTTTACCATCAACGCGTGGGCCATCGATGGATTTACGAAGGTTTTCTGGCGGGATTTGCCGGTGAGCGCACTGTGGCCGCAGGTGACGGTGCTGCTCGGGATCGGCGCGGGTCTGTTTCTGATTGCGCGGCGCGTGGCGCGGCGTTGGGAGATGGCGTAAGAGCAGGGACCAAGGGAACGAGGGAACAAGGGAACGAGGGAACAAGCCACCCCAGCGAGCAAAGATCGCTCGCCCGGGGGCCCCGGCAGGGAGCGAGGGAGCGAGGGAGTCGGCGGGGCGCTGAAGTTCGCTGAAACGCAACGGCAGATCCCCATTCGACTACGATTGCTTCGCAATCTTCGCTTAGGGCAGGCCTTCGACTCCGTCCGCGCGGCGGAGTTGGCTCAGGATGACAGCGTATCAATATATCGAAGCCATTTTCATAGACCGAGGGTGGCGACGAATCGACGAAAGGAATGTTGTGGACGCACAAACAAACAATGTGGAGTTGGCGGCGCGGCTGAAGATGATTGAGAGCATGATGGCCGAGGGCCGGCGCAAGCAAGAGAGCTGGGGCTGGACGTTTGTGCTTTGGGGCGTGGCCTACTACATTGCCTTTTTCTGGTCGTGGCTGGGGCACTTTGCCTACGCCTGGCCGGTGACGATGGTTGCTGCAGGCCTGCTTTCGTCGGTGCTCTTCCGGCGCAGGCACGGGCGCGGGCCTGGGACGACGCTGGGCCGCGCGATCGGCTCGATTTGGGCAGCGATGGGCTTGTCGATGTTTGTCGTGCTCTGCGCCATGGGCTACAGCGGCCGCTACTCGAATGGGCACGCGATGATTGCGGTCTTTGCGGGGATGGTGGGGTTTGCGAATGCTGCTTGCAGTATGACGCTGCGCTGGAAGGCGCAATTCTTTTGCGCGCTGCTGTGGTGGGCGACGGCAGTTGCGGCCTGCTATTGCGGCGACGCACAGCTCTTGTGGATTTTTCTGGTAGCTGTTTTCTTCGGGCAGATTGTCTTTGGCGGGGGAATGATGATCGCCGAATCGCGGCGGCACAGGCTGATTGGAGCGGTTCATGACTGAGCTGACGGAGTTGAAGCAGGTGAATTGCGGGTAGCTGCGCCTAGCGCTTCTCTCAGAAATCGAATCCATCTGCAAAGCGGACGAAGCCACAACGGAGGTTGAGCGTGACGGGTGAAATGGACGAGAAGAATCTTGCCGAGCGATTGAAGTTGATCGAGAGCATGATCGGCGAGGGACGGCGATCGACCACGAAATGGGGATGGACGTTTGTGCTGTGGGGCGTGGCATATCTTGTGGCCACTGCGTGGGCGACCTGGGGAAAAAGCTGGCTGGCATGGCCTGTGACGATGACGGCCGCGGCGGTGGTGACATCGGTGGTGGCTTCGCGGATGTCGCGCGGGCAGGCAGAAACCACGCTGGGCAGGGCGATTGGCGCGGTTTGGATTGCGGTGGGATCGTCGCTGATGGTGACTCTGATTTGCCTGGCCGTGAGCGGGCGATACGACGGGCGCGTTTTTGTGGTGATCGTGGGCGGGATGCTGGCCACGGCGCACGCGACGTCGGCGATGATCCTGAGGTGGAAGGCGCAGTTCTGGTGCGCGGTGGTGTGGCTGGCGGCGGCGGTGGCGGCTTGTTTTGGATCGGACACGGCGGTTACGGTCGCGTTTCTAGGGGCGACGTTGCTGGGACAGATTGTGTTTGGAATTTACGCGATGGTGCTCGAGTCAAGGCGGCGCAAGCTAGGAGCGGCCCATGCCTGAGCTGCCGGAGTTGAATCCGGTGATTCACGGGAAGCTGCGCCTGGCGCTGCTCTCGCTGCTCTCGGGGGTGGACGAGGCGGAGTTCATCTGGCTACGCGAAAAGACGGGCGCGACCGACGGCAACCTGGGCGCGCAACTGATGAAGCTCGAAGAGGCCGGGTACATTTCTGTCGAGAAGAAATTTGTGATGCGCAAGCCGCAGACGATTTACCGCATGACGGAGGCGGGACGCGCGGCCCTCACGAAATATGTTGCGGCGCTGAAGCAGTTGCTGGGCGCGGCGATTTGAAGTACGAACAATTCCCCAAGGAGGTTGACAATGCAAATGGAACTGACGGCGAATCGAATTCGTGGATGCGCGGTGGGCGCGATGTTTTTTGCTGGATTTGGATCGGGCTGGTGGTTTACGGCGCTCAGCGGGATGCAGAAGCTAGACGCAGCAACTGCGATTGCAATCGATCTGGGCACGTTGGCGCTGCTGGCAGTATCCGTATATGTGATGCGCCAGGCGAAGCGCTGGCCGCGCGTACCGGCCGATCCGAAGATGGGGTGTACGTTTGCGTGGGTCAACGCGATCCAGTGGGCGGCGATTGCAGCGGTTGTGTTCGGATTTTTGCAGCTGCATATTGGGGCGTACATAGTGCCGGCGATTACTGCGATCGTGGGACTGCACCTGTTTCCGCTGGCGCGGCTGTTCCGGTACCCCGGGCATTACGTGACCGGTGCGGTTTTGGTGGGCTGGAGCGCGGTGAGTTGTCTGGTGTTTTCGCAGGGTGCGATGCAGGGAGCATCAGCGCTCGGGACCGGCGTGATTCTTTGGGTGAGCGCGGCGGTGATGCTGCTGCGGGCGATGAGGGCGATGGCGGCGGGCCCAGCCGTTCAAACTGCGTAATCCCTGGTGAGCAGTTTTCAGCCGTGAGTCATCAAGCTTCTCTCGGCGAATCGACTTGCGGCGAATCCGCGTGCAGCGCGTTGCGCAGGCGCTGCATGATGCCGAGATAAAACGCAAGATTGTGGATGGTGTTCAGCGTTCCCGAGAGCGCTTCGCCGGATTGCATCAGGTGGCGTAGGTAGGCGCGGGAGTAGCGGCGGCAGACCGGGCAATCGCAGGCTGGATCGGGCGGCGACTGGTCTTCGGCGTACTGCTTGTTTTTGATGTTGAGGCGGCCTTCGCTCGTGAACAGCAAGCCGTGGCGCGCGGCGCGCGTGGGCAGCACGCAATCCATCATGTCGACGCCGAGGCGCGCATATTGCTCGATCTCGTCGGGATAGCCTACGCCCATCACGTAGCGCGGTTTGTCTTTGGGCAGGAGCGGCAGGGTTTCGGCGATGATTTCTAGCGTGAGTTCGCGGGGCTCGCCTACGCTCAGGCCGCCAATGGCATAGCCGTCGAAGTCCATGGCGACGAGTTGCTCGGCGCATTGGCGGCGGAGATCGGTGTACATGCCGCCCTGGACGATGCCGTACAGAGACTGCGTGCGATTGTCGGAGGGGTCGTCGGTTGAGGTGCGTGGTCTCCCCGGTCCCCAAGTGCCAGGGACCGGGGGCACCCCTTGTTCATGCGCCCCCCATTGCATGCGGCAGACTTTCGGATCGAACCATGGGACAAGATGCCTGTTGGCGCGGAAGTGATCGAGTGATCTCCGCGCCCAGGCCATGGTGAGGCGCAGGCTCTCTTCGGCGCGCGAGCGCGAGGCTGGGTACTCCGTGCACTCGTCGAAAGACATGATGATGTCGGCGCCGAGGGTGATCTGCACATCGATCGAGTGCTCGGGAGTAAAGAAGTGCGAACTCCCGTCGAGGTGCGAGCGAAAGCGCACGCCGTCGTCGGTGACTTTGCGCAACTGGCTGAGCGAGAAGACCTGAAAGCCGCCCGAATCGGTGAGCAGGGCGCGCGGCCAACTGATGAACTTGTGCAGGCCGCCCATGCGGCGGATGGCCTCGTGGCCGGGGCGCAGATAAAGGTGATAGGTGTTGCCGAGAATGATTTGTGCGTCGAGCGCTTCGAGCGTCTCTTGCGGGACGGCCTTGACCGTCCCTAGCGTGCCGACGGGCATGAAGACCGGGGTTTCGACGGTCTGATGCGGCAGATGAAGACGCGCGCGGCGTCCGCCGGCGGCGCTCGTATTTAAGAGTTCGAAGGGGATGCCCACGGGATGATTTTACGGGACGACGGGAGTTCGGGAGCGCGGGACAAGACTTCGGGACTACGGGAGTTCGGGGCTGCGGGGCCGCGCCAGGCGCAAAAAAGGGCCGCCGGTCCTCGAGGGGAACGGCGGCGGAGGTTTCGGCGGGAGTGCCGAAAAAGCTAGGCTTGCCCAACTGGGCTGCCACTCAAATAAAACCCGGTCCGTGAGCGAAAGTCGCTTGAGATTTGCGGTTTTTAGCCGCAAAACGGCGCGATTGAGGACAAATCCCAAGCTCGTTCGATAAATTCGATGCGGGTTTTGCGGGGCGGGTGGCCTTGCGGCGGCGCAAAAATGCCGGAGGGCGAAAGTGAACTGCGAGCTCTGACAGAAAGCTGGGGATTTATTTTCATCCTGCGTGGACGCATCGAAGTTCGGCAGCGCAAAGTCACGGGGCGAAGGCGGGGTAAACAAACGGCTCGACAAGCACTCCACCCGTACTCCATATTGGTTGTTGATGGCCACCAAGACGAAGTGCATCGGCATTCTTACGGCCGGCGGCGACAGCCCCGGCTTGAACGCGGCGATTCGCGGCGTGGGCAAGGCAGCGCTGGGCTTCTACGGCATGAAAGTCGTGGGCTTTCGCGATGGCTTTCGCGGATTGGTAGAGAACCGGCGGCTGGAGCTCGATCGCTCCACGCTCTCGGGCATTCTGACCACCGGCGGCACCATTTTGGGCACCAGCCGCGATAAGCCGCATCGCATGGTGATCAACGGCCGCACGCGGGACATGACCGGCGTGATCCGGGACAACCTGAAGAAGTGGGGCGTCGAATGTATCGTCTGCCTGGGCGGAGGCGGCACGCAGAAGAGCGCCCTGCGCCTGCATCAGGCAGGGGTCAATGTTGTCACGCTGCCGAAACCATCGACAACGACGTGGCCATGACGGACTCGAGCTTTGGCTTTGCGACGGCACTTGACATTGCGACCGAGGCGGTAGACCGGCTGCACTCGACCGCGCACAGCCACCACCGCATTATTGTGGCTGAGATCATAGCAATACGTACGAACGAAGGCACCACATAAC
>CAVXOO010000190.1:0-3004 GCA_963762945.1 uncultured Acidobacteriaceae bacterium
GACATTGTCCCCAGGCGGAGCTTTGCACTCCGCTCTGGTAGGTTGTTGGCTGACCCCAGTTTTGGGGGTCCGGAGCAACAAAGTTGCTGGGACCCACGGGGACATCGATGCTGTCGGAGTTCACGTTGGCATAGCCGAAGAAGGCACTGACATTGCCATCCGGCTGCAGATACACGCAGGTCAGGGTGGGAGCCAGCCCGGTCTGGGCGGCTACGGGTGCAGCGGCTAAGAGAAGAAGCAAAATGCTTTTCATCGAGAGCTTGCTCCTAATGTGAAGAGGTACACAACGCTACGGCCGTCGCGGTGCCGAGCGAGCAGGATACGACCCAACTCGATCCCACGGCCGAACTGGAATGGATGAGTCCTTGAACGCTGGGCAGCGTGCATGCGCCGCCGCCGCTCATTAACGTCTGGCCCGCACCACAGGAGGCAGTGGCGGTTGCCCCGCTGCTGGGCACCGTGATGACTTGAAATCCCGGCAATGCCGCACCTTGCGGCCCCTGAGGCCCCTGCAGACCTGCCGCGCCGGTAGCGCCTTGCGGTCCGGCTGGTCCTTGCGGTCCTTGTGGACCCGCCGCTCCGGTAGTCCCTTGGGGTCCTGGGTCACCTTGCGGTCCGGCTGGCCCTTGCGCTCCGGGAGGTCCTGGCGGCCCGCTACCACCCGCGCAGTATTTGGATGGATCGTTTGTAGCCGTCACAGACTGCCCCAACACAGTCCACGTGATCGACGGCGTGTTGCTCAGAAAGATCGTCGTAGACCAGGCTTGGAATGTGACGCCCATTTGAAAGAAAGTGGTCTGGTCGCGATCTTCGGGAGGAGGGCTTATAAAATTGTCGGAGCTGATGGCGACAAAGTCGTCGCTTGTGTCGGCATTCACATAGCCGAAGTTGACCGACAACTCGTTCTGGGCTTCGTTGAACGACACACAATTGACAAACGGAGTGATTAGCCCGGCTTGCGCGACGGCAACCTTCACCAGGAACAACGAGAAGAAACTAAGCAGAAGCAGAATGCGTTTCATGCGTCACCTATTTGTCTGAAGGGCTGCCCGCCTCGATCACGGGCGCTTTGCGCACCTGGGTGTTGCCGGCGTTATCGCTGCACCGCACCGCGACGGTATAAATCCGGCCATTCGTGTCATTTTGGCGATCGACCCACACCTTGAGCGCCAGGTCATTGATCGTCTGCCAATTGCCGCCGCCGTCGCTGCTGCTGACGGAATCAATCTTGCACGTGAGACCGCAACTGGGGTTATCCGTGGCCGAGGTTTTGATCAGAACCGCCACCATCTTGCCGTCGGCCTCGGGAAGAATGGTTGGAATGACACGCGCAGCAGTAAAGTTCAACTGGCAGGCGTCCGACGGTGAGGAAGCGGCGAGCACCCCGACTAGTGGCACGCTCTGCCCGGGTTGAATGGACACGTCGGACAAGGTAATGGCGAGCGACCCCTGCGCGCCTGCTGCGCCGAAGACAATCTTGGCCGCGGGGTGGGTGAAGTGTATGACCACACCGCCGTTGCTGCCCGGCGAGATAGTTCCCCAAAGGTAGCTGGGTTGTCCATCTGTTGTTGGCTCCTCGAGATTCAGGCGCAGAACGAAGGCGCCCGATTGCGTCACGGGTGAACCGGAAGCGAGGGAAAAGCTGCCGAGAGTGTTGGACCCGGTGAAGGACCCAATTCCGTTGGAGGCAGTCACGACAAAGGCGTGGCCGTCAAAGGAGAGTTGCGGCACGCCTTTGACATCGCCCGTGGCATGGCCGGCAACGGTGATCTCCTGCGCACTCGCAACGATGGCGCTTGTCAGCGCTATGGCGACAAATACGCGGCGCAAGAATGGCGCTCCTGGGAGCATGGCATCCTCCAACCGTGGGAAAAGGTATCGATTGTTTGTCGTGGGGCCGTCTATCCGGGGAGATAGAAAACGTACATTGTGTTTTATATCACAAAGAAACTGGCCTGCAAAGGAAATCGGCGGGGTTTTTGCGCTGCCCGCTGCCGTCTCTCTGCCGTCAGCTGATAGCCAAAAGCTGCTTACTGTCCACTGTGAACTGTGAACTGTGAACTGTGAACTGCGAACTATGAACTGCGAACTATGAACTGCTTTTACGGTCCCAGGTAAAGGCTCACGCCCGGCGGGGCGAAGCTGAGCTGGCCGTTTTTGGGGTCGTAGGTGAGGTCGAGGGCGCCGGACTTGCGGCCGTTGAAGAGCACGGCTACCAGCACGCCGTTGCCGTAGCGCGCGGCCTCGGCGATCTTGTGGCTGCGGATGACGCCGTACTCGTTGTCGGGGCTGGTCGGGCTCCAGTCGCCCTGAAAGCGAGCATAGGTATAACTGAACTGCTGCGGATGCTGTTGCCAGTTTTTGTCGTGGACCCAGATGCCGTAGGCGCGCGGCAGGTCGTTGGCCTCGACGGCGCCGAGGAATTTGTTCACTGTGGAACGACCGAAGAGATAGCGGTCCCAGTTCCAGGGCCAGTCCACGGGGCGGCCGGCAACGAGCCACCAGGCGACAAAAAGCAGTACGATCGCGCCCGCGATGCACTCGATCGTCAGGGTGCGGCGCCGTTCGCGCGAGGCATCGAACTGGGGAGCATCGAGCAGGGTCATGGGAGTCTTTCCTCGGTATCAAGAATACAGTGAACAGTGGACAGTTCGTAGTTCACAGTTCGCAGTGGCCGTGGGCGATTGTGAATGGCCTGATAGATTAGACACCGCTCATGAAGTCCTTGTTCCCGGCGCCCCGAAGTCCCGTAGTACCGCACTCCCCTGCTCCCTCGCACTGCGTTTCTCAAGCCCACCCGTTCCGGTGCCGATGAAAGAGAAGCGTAGGTGCAACCGTTCGCGAGCTCAGGAAGCGCGGGCCCAATCCTCCACACCTTGGGCGCAGGAGAAAAGCGTGGCTTTGATTTGGACCGAGAACATGAGCGTCGGGATCAAGCAGTTCGACGATGAACACAAGAAACTAATACGGAGCGCCAACGAATTGCAGAACGCAATCCAGGATG
>CAVXOO010000191.1:0-6260 GCA_963762945.1 uncultured Acidobacteriaceae bacterium
CAAACCGCTGCGCCTACGGCGCGGGATGTTGTGGCCAGTTGGGGTTCGTGGTTTCCCGGGTCTCAGAAGTTGAACCCGAGGCGCTCGCCAGGATAGCTCTGCTATCGTGTCGGTTCCTGGCTTAAGATGCAGTCAGTATCCACTTCAGGGCGGGAGGAATCTCGGGAGGGGGGGGTGTTCCTTGTGGTATACGTGCGTTGATTGGTCCAATTGGGCACTCGTGATCGTTGCAGGAATCACAGGATGGGTGGTTTGGCAGCAAACTATTGCGACCCGCCGCTCCGTTCTCGTTAACCTCCGGCCCAAGCTGTCTATTCCGGCGATTGCGCTTTACATCGAGGGGGCCGGAGGTAGCGACCCGCAGATTCTTGATAAGAAAAAGTGGAGCATTGAATGCATGATTGCGAATGTCGGCAGAGGGAAAGCGCGGATTGTCGAGAGCAACTTGACACTCGAACCCAGCCTAGGCATAGGTGATTCTCCCAAAGGGTTGCTCGCGGTTTTTCCTAGGTACGACAATAGCCAGGGATCCTTTGGCAACATAGCCATCATGCCGGGAGAACGGCACCCGGTTAAGGTTTCGTTGACTGCCAGGCAAATCTCGACCCTGAAGAGCTACGAGCAAAACCAACAGGGCGGAGCAAACATGTCCACGACTCAGGTTGTGTGCTTCGGGTTTATCCGCTATCTTGATGACCTTGAGACGGCAAGGCGAATGGGTTATTGCTTCCGATACGACATTAAGAAGATGGCTTTCAGCCGCTACAAACACCCCGTTTACGATTACTCCGATTGACCGCTCGAACGACAAGGCATGCTGCCGTTTTTAGTAGGACCTGTAAGTTTGCAATTCGGCGGCGACTTCGTTACCATACATAGGTATGCGCAGGGGAAGCTCTGCGCTGTCAATTGCACCACGGCTATCAAGCGTTGCCGGATTGAGGCGGACGCTCCCGCGAAGGCGGGCTGGTGAGAGCGGTGGGAGACGAGGGAACGATGGCCAAGACTGGCAAGAATATTGCTAAGGCGCGCGCCGCTATTGCTAAACCGGCGTATCCGCTGCCTGAAGCAGTCAATCTCCTGAAGCAGGTTAAGTACGCGAAGTTCGACGAGACCGTCGATCTGACGATGCGTCTGGGCGTGGACACGCGGCACGCCGATCAGATGGTGCGCGGCACGGTTGTGCTGCCGCACGGGCTGGGCAAGACCAAGACCGTGGCCGTGATTGCCACCGGCGACCGCCAGAAGGAAGCGACCGAGGCGGGCGCGGATTTTGTGGGCGGCGAAGAGATGGTCGAGAAGATCCAGAAGGAAAACTGGACCGCCTTCGACGCGCTGATCGCGACCCCCGACATGATGAAGGTCGTAGGCCGTCTGGGCAAGGTGCTGGGACCGAAGGGCCTGATGCCGAATCCCAAGACCGGAACCGTGACCATGGACGTGGCTGCGGCGGTGAAAGAGATCAAGGCCGGCAAGGTGGAGTTTCGCGCCGACAAGACCAGCCTGGTGCACGTTCCAGTGGGCAAGCTGAGTTTCGAGCCGCAGAAGCTGGTTGACAACGCGACTACGGTGATCACGTCGATTGTGCGCGCCAAGCCCGCGGCCGCCAAGGGCAAGTACATCAAGAGCGTCACGCTGAGCTCGACGATGGGCCCCGGCGTACCGCTCGATTCGGCAGTAGCCGACGCGGCGGGCAAGCGCTAAAAGCAGTTGTCAGTGGTCAGTTGGGGCTCTGGGTAAACGGGCTGCGTTGCTGGCCAAGAGAGATTGGAAAACGAATTCTGAAAAGGGCGCACGATGATGCGCCTGGACAGGGATTGAGGTCTGGAGACGAGGGATTGGGGCCGGAATGCGTGGCAACTGATCACTGACAACTGACCACTGATCACTGTGCGGAGCACACAATGGCAATTTCAAAAGCGAAGAAGGCGGAGAAGGTCAAGGCGCTGGCCGGCGAGTTGCAGTCCTCGACCACCGCGATTATCGGCACCTTCAACAAATTGACGGTGGCCAAGGATTACGAGCTGCGCAAGGTGATTCGCGAGGCGGGCGGCAAGTATCGCGTGGTGAAGAACAAGCTGGCCGCGATTTCGGGCTCCGGCACGCAGATTGAGGATGCGCTGAAGGGCCTGAAGGGCGTCAACTCGGTGGCGTTCACGGCGGGCGATCCCGTGGCCCTGGCCAAGGTCTTTGCCAAGTGGGCCGGCGAGAATCAGGCCGAGTTTCAGTTCAAACTGGGCATCGTCGATGGCAAGCTGCTGACCGTGGACGATGTCAAGGCTCTGGCCACGATGCCGGGCAAGGAAGAGATCTTCTCGAAGCTGCTCTACCTCATCAACGCTCCGGCGCAGCGCCTGGCAACCGTGATCAACGCCACCGGCCGCGACCTGGCCGTGGTGTTGAACCAGGGTGTGGAGAAGGAAAAGTTCGCGGCCGCGTAGCGGCCGCAGTTGTCAGTTGTCAGAGTGTCGAAGCCGAGTTTTTCCGGACTGACAACTGATCACTGACCACTGATAACTGTTTTTAAGGGTTTTGGCTGTACCGCAATCATGTGGGGCGCGGGTCTGGCGCATCGGAAACCACTGCGTGGAGCGGCCTTTTGGACGAGAAACTGGCAGAAACACGAATTCAAAACGATTTTGATTGGAGAAGAAAATGGCGGATATCGCACAGTTGGAAGAGCAAATCGTAAGCCTGAGCCTGCTGGAAGCAGCGGCCCTGGTAAAGAAGCTGGAAGAGCGGCTTGGCGTTTCGGCGGCGGCTGCAGCTCCGGTGATGGTGGCTGGCGCGGGTGCCGGCGCGGCGGCTCCGGTGGTCGAGGAAAAGACCGAATTTCAGGTCATTCTGAAGGATGCTGGCGCCAATAAGATCAATACCATCAAGGCTGTACGCGAAGTTACCTCGCTCGGTTTGAAGGAAGCCAAGGACCTTGTCGACGGCGCTCCCAAGGCGCTCAAGGAGAATGCAACCAAGGAAGAAGCCGAGGCCATCAAGAAGAAGTTCGAGGGCGTGGCGACGGTCGAAGTCAAGTAAACGGCACGAGACTTGCAAGGGACGCCGGGACGCGCTACGATGGAAGTTGCGCGTCTCTGCGGCCTTGGTCTGTTTCGTTCGGGAAGGTCGGCGGGACGCCGGAAAGTGTGGCATCGGTTCCACACTGGCATCTGCGACTTGGCGGCAAATTGGGAGCCTCAAGGCGTGGCAACTTGGTTTCCCTAAGTACTTATCGGACAACGGTTCATCCTGCGGTCAGGCAGGGCGGCTGTTGAATGTGGTCGGGCAGCGGCAATTCGCGGCGGAAGCGGATTTTGCGATCGGCGAGGGCAATGGCAGAAAATTCGATTGGGAGCACAGGCATACAGCTGCGCTCGTGAGGCTTCGCGTCCTTACGGGCTTTTCGTGTCTTCCAACCATCCTGCGTGGAGAATTTCCACAAATCCCGCAGGCTGAAGCACACATCTTCGCGCTACGGTTCAACCCTGATTCGGGAGTTTTGCCGTAGGGCGCGCTTCTTCCATTTGTGCGCAGTCTAGCGCACCTGCCCGCAGCATGCAAGATCAACCGCGAACTTTGACCGAGCTTTCATCGGAACCCGTCTGGCCCGGGTTCATTTCGGGACGCCCCGGAAACAAGTTTCGACGCGAGTTTCGCAACCAGTGTCGATGCAAAGTTCCTTGGCGTACTGGCAATTGAGGGGCGGGACCGGAAGCCCGGGTTGCGCTCATCAGTATCTTCGATTTCTTACGCTATTTTGCCGGCGCCGCCGAGACTCAGGCGCTGGCGCGGCGCGGCCACCACGCGGGGCCCACGCCGATACGACGAGGCTCAGGAGTGAACATGCCTAACGAGAAGCGCGCGGTTCGCAGCCGGCTCGATTTTTCCAAGATTCCCACCGCAACCCAGATTCCCAACCTGATCGAAGTGCAGCGGCGCTCCTACGAGCGCTTCCTGCAGATGGACAAGCTGCCCAACGAGCGCGACGACTCGGGCCTGCAGTCGGTGTTTGTGTCGGTCTTCCCGATTGCCGATTTTCGCGGCATCTCGCAGCTCGACTTTGTGGACTTCTCGATCGGCAACTGGGAGTGCAAGTGCGGACACCTGAAGGGGCTGCACCACCTGCGCACCGCCTGCGTGCATTGCGGCGCGATGGTGATTACCAATCCCTTCCTGCCCGGCGACGTGCTCTGCCAGAAGTGCGGCACCTACAACAAGAACACGCCCGACTTCTGCAACAAGTGCGGCGACCCGGTGAGCCTGCAGTTGAAATACGACCAGCAGGAGTGCGAAGAGCGCGGCATGACCTTCTCCGCGCCGCTCAAGGTCACCGTGCGCCTCACGGTCTACGACAAGGACGCCGAGACCGGCAACAAGACCATCCGCGATATTAAAGAACAAGAGGTTTTCTTCGGCGACATTCCCTTGATGACGCCCAACGGCACCTTCATCGTGAACGGGACCGAGCGCGTGATCGTTTCGCAGTTGCACCGCTCGCCCGGCGTGTTTTTTGAGACCGCCAACAACCGCACCTACTTCCTGGGCAAGATCATTCCCTACCGCGGCTCGTGGGTGGAGTTTGAGTACGACCAGAAGAACACGCTTTACGTGCGCATCGACCGCAAGCGCAAGTTCCTGGGCACGATCTTCCTGCGCGCCCTGGGCCTGCGTACTGCCGAAGAGATCCTCAAGACCTTCTACACCGTCAACCGCATCCATATCGCGGACGGCAAATTGCAGTGGGAGGTGCCGCAGGACGCCGCGAAGGGCACGCACCTGGTGGGCGCAAAGCCGGCGCACGCAATTTTGCATGGCAAGGAAGAGATTGCGCACTCCGGCCGCAAGATCACAGCTAATTCGCTCAAGGCCCTGCGTGCAGCCGCGATTCAGAGAGTCGAGGTCGAGACAGCAGAGCTCGATGGCGCGCTCACCGCGGCCGACGTGGTCGACACCACGACGGGCGAAGTGATCGTCGAGGCCAATCTGGAGCTGACGGCCGACCGCCTGCACAAGATCATGGCGTCCAGCGCATCTACCTTCGAGGTATTCTTCCCCGATCGCGACGACGTGGGCAACATCATTGCCAACACCTTGAAGCGCGACACCGTGCACAAGCCTGAAGAGGCGCTGATCGAGATCTACCGCAAGCTGCGTCCCGGCGATCCGCCGACGCTCGACACCGCGACCGCGCTCTTTGAAGGCATGTTCTTCGATCCGCGCAAGTACGACTTCTCGCGCGTGGGCCGGCTGAAGTTCAACATCAAGCTCTACGAAAACCAGGACGCCACGCATCTCGATCACCGCACCCTGACGCCCGAGGATTTCTACGCGACCATCCGCTATCTGCTCAAGCTGCGCAAGAACATCGGCTCGGTCGACGACATCGATCACCTGGGCAACCGCCGTGTGCGCGCCGTCGGCGAGCTGATGGAGAACCAGTTCCGCATCGGCCTGGTGCGCATGGAACGCGCGATTAAAGAAAAAATGAGCGTGTATCAAGAGCTGAACACGGCGATGCCGCACGACCTGATCAACGCCAAGCCGGTGATGGCGGCGATCCGCGAGTTCTTCGGTTCTTCGCAGCTCTCGCAGTTCATGGACCAGACCAATCCGCTGTCGGAGATCACGCACAAGCGCCGTCTTTCGGCTCTTGGGCCGGGTGGCTTGTCGCGCGAACGCGCCGGATTCGAAGTGCGCGACGTGCACCCGACGCACTACGGCCGCATCTGCCCCATTGAGACGCCGGAAGGTCCGAACATCGGCCTCATCAGTTCGCTCTCGTGTTTTGCGCGCATCAATGAATACGGCTTTATCGAGTCGCCTTACCGCAAGGTGAAGGACTCGCGCATCCTCGACTTTGTGGAGATCGTCAACGCCGGCGAAAGCGGCCTGCGCGTGGGCGATCACATCGAGAAGGACGAGGCTCTGCGCCTGAATACGCAGCTCAAGAAGGCGGGCAAGCGCGTTATCGACTGGATCCCCTTCAGCTTCTATCTTTCCGCGTGGGAAGAGGACAAGCACACCATCGCCCAGGCCAACATCGAGTTCAACGACAAGGGCGAAATCACCGAGGATCTCGTCAATGCGCGCCGCCAGGGCAACTTTGTGCTGGTGAATCGCACCGACGTGGACTACATCGACGTCAGCCCTAAACAACTGGTCTCGGTCGCGGCTTCGCTGGTTCCGTTCCTCGAGCACGACGACGCCAACCGCGCCCTGATGGGCGCCAACATGCAGCGCCAGTCGGTTCCTCTTCGGCGATGCGT
>CAVXOO010000192.1:0-17932 GCA_963762945.1 uncultured Acidobacteriaceae bacterium
CAGTTCATTAGCCCCGCGCTTCAGCGTGGGGTGAGGATGGCAGTTGGAGAGCCAGTCCCGTAGGGACGGTGCCCAAGCTAGAAGCTAGGAGCTAAAAGCTAGAAGCTGCTCTTATCCACCGTCATCAACCCCTGCGCACGCAGCCAGCTCTCGAGCAGCCCTGGCCACTGATCGAGCGCCGCATCACCCTTGCCAAGTCCCGTTCCGTGCGGGCCGTTGGCAAAGATATGTATCTCCGCGGGCACACCGGCCTTCACCAGCGCTTCGTAAAAGCGCAGGCTCTGCTCCACGGGCACCGTCTGATCGTTAAAAGTGTGATAAATGAACGTGGGCGGCGTCTCTTTTGTAACGAAAAGGTCGGGAGAGTACGCCGCACGCAGTGCCTCGCAGCGGTCCATCAGGTTGAAGATCTTGCAATAGCTCAGGTGCGAGGTGTCGCTCGAAATCGCCCCGATCCAGGGATAGCCTAGAACCATGAAGTCCGGCCGGCTGGAAACGCGGGCGATGGGATCGTCGGCCTCGGGATCGCCGGGAACGAACTGCGTACCCGCCAGCGCCGCAAGATGTCCGCCGGCCGAGAAACCGATGACAACAATGCGGTTGGCGTTGATGTGATAGTCGGCGGCGCGGGCGCGCACCGTCTGGACGGCGCGCCGCGCATCGAGAAGCGGCACCGGCAGCACATAGCCGTGCGAGGTGAGCCGGTAGCTGACGATGAAGGCGCGGAAGCCGCGCGCGGTGAACCAGTCGGCAATCTCGCGGCCTTCGAGATCCGCCGCCAGAATGCGATAGGCGCCGCCAGGGAAGATGATCACCGCCGAGCCATTGGCAGCGCCCGGTCGCGGCTCCATAAGCGTCAGCGCCGGAATGTCGTCGCAGGTGGCGCCCTTGGCCTCGGGCGCGGTTCCCGGCCATAAACGAATAGTCTGAATGCCGAGAAAAACGTTGTCAGTGCCCGGCGTGGCGCAGGAGACGGTTTGCGCTTGGGCGGAAACGGCCAGCGCCGCAGCGAAGAGAATCGCCCCCAAAAAACGTGAATTGATCTGTTTCATGTGTGCCTCAACTGCTTTCGCGAGGATTATAGAAGCAGGGAGTAGCCAATAGGGAGTAGGGAGTAGATTCCGGCAGGCCGGGATCTCTAATTCACACTTTACCTATTCTGCAAAAGAGTGCTCAGAGCTTTCTACTCCCTATTCCCTATTGGCTACTCCCTGCCTTTTTCACAGCCAGATCGCCGAATGCCCCGGGCATGAACTGCCCGCCTGTGCGCACAGCGTCTCCGCCAAATCCAGTCCGTAGCGCGCGAAGTAGTACGCCGCGCCGTGCACCCGCTCCGCCAGCACGCCGCCGGGAAAAAGCCCATTGAAGATGCTCGTGGCGTGGCGCGTCAGAGTGGCTTCTTTTTGCAGTTGAAAGTTCGCGGCCATGGTGCGCAGCCGATTCATTTGGTAGTGCATCTTGCCCGCCGCGGTCTCGGCCGATTGGCCCAGCGCTTTGTCCTGCGACTGCAGCCACTCGACGAGCGCCGTCAGTTCGGCGTCCATCGCGTTGCCCGCTGCCGCCAGTCTCTGCTTGGTTTCAATGGGCATGGCGCGCGCCGCGAGCCTGAGCGCCAGCGTGGCTGCGCTCTCCTCGGCAAAAATCTCTTCGAGGGAAAGTTCGTGACGACGCAGCAGTTCGGCGACGTGTGGTTCAATGAGCGTGGCGGAAAAACGCGCCAGCGGCGGCGTCTGGCGGCCCAGAATGCGCTCGAAGAGCACCGTGGACTGGGCCAGATAAGCAATCTCCGCCGGGCCCCCCACCTGCGCCGTGGTGGCGAAGAGATAATCCTGAAAAACCGGCCGCAACAGCGCCGCCGGCGAGATGCGCTCCGGCTCGGCGTCGAGAATGCCCAGCAAATCCGCCGTCGAGAAACGCAGATTGCCCTCCGGCCCCGCAGCCAGCCACAGGCCGCCGGGCTCTTCGGCCGAAGGCGCAATGCGCTTGAGCGCCAGCCGCGCGCCCGATTTCTCATCGATCAAAAACAGCAGGCTCGATTGCGGCGCAACTTGAGAATGATAGCCTGCAGCCTCCAGCGCCTGGCTGCGCTCAATCAGCGCGGCATGGAACTCGTCGGCGCGCTCGATCCCCGCACCGAGCACCGGCGCGCCCAGCCGGTGGAAGTCTCGGGCTTCGGCATCGACGATCAACAGACCCTGCGCCGCGAAAATCTTCGCGTAGAACTCCTGAAAGGCCTCGGCAAAGGTGCGGCCTGGTTTGTAGGCCGCAATCAGAGCTTCCGTGGCTTCGGAGGGTCCAAGCAGCTCTGCCGCCCGCTCCGTAAGCGCCGTGATCGACTCATCCAGCTCGATGCGGCCAACGGGAAGGGCGACTGCCGGATTTGCAGCGTAAGTCAGCGTCGCCAGCTCGCGGCCAGCGGGAAATGTGACCTGGTTGATCTCGGCAAAATCGTGGTCCTCCGAGGCCAACCAAAAAACAGCTACAAAGGGCTTGCCGCACGCAGTGCTGCCCCGGCGCGCGCGGGCGATGGCGGTGGCGGCTTTTAAGGGCGTGTAGAGCGGCCCGCCGAAGAGGCCCACCTGCTGCCCAGTCACGATGGCTCCCGCGCCTTGTTCAAGCAGCGCAAGCGAGGCCGCCGCGGAAGGCTGCGGATTTTGCGCGGCCAGCAGCCGCACCAGCTCCGGCCAATGCGCAGGCAACGCTGGTCGTTGCTGCTCGATCTCGTCCAAAGGCAAAAAGGCACGGAGTGCCCCGGCACAAAAATCCAAAAACAGCCGGCTTTGCCCCGGCATCACGGTTACGGGATAACAATCTGCAGTCGTAGTTTCGCTCACGTGCGGCTCGATCTTCGAAGTTGCCGGATGCCTCGGCGCAAATTCTGAAATATTGCTGTGTTAAGGATGCCACGCGAGGCCCAGGCGATGCAGAACCCGCGTGAAACTGTGAGCCCAGTGCGTATACTCGACTTGAATCGTACGCATCGAATGCTCGCAACTAAAAAAGGACCAACCATGCCCACCAAGATCGCGGGAAAGACGGCCAAGGCCAAAGTCGCAAAACGGAAATCCGCGCCCAAAGCGCCCAAAAAAGTCGTGGTCGAGCGCGCCACGTTGCTCAGCTCGAAGGTCGTCTACCAGGGGCCGCTCTTTCGCGTTCAGCAAGACAAGCTGGTCGAGCCCGGCGGGCGCACCAACGAGCGCGACGTGATCCGGCACAACGGCAGCGTGGTGATCCTGGCCATCGACAACTCGAAGAACAAGCGCGACCCCTGGATCGTGATGGAGCGGCAGTACCGGCACGCGGCCAATCAATATCTCTGGGAGCTGCCCGCCGGAAAGCTCGATGCCGGCGAGACGCCCCTGGCCGGAGCGCAGCGCGAACTGGCCGAGGAGACCGGTTACCGGGCGAAGAAATGGCGTCCGCTGGTCGAGTACTACGCCAGCCCAGGTTTTCTGGGCGAATCGATGAAGGTCTTTCTCGCCGAAGGACTTGAGCCAGGCGAGACCCACCTTGAAGAAGACGAAGAGATCGAACTGCGGCTGGTGAAAATGTCTGAAGTGTTGAAAATGATCGAGAAAGGCGCCATTCTCGACGGCAAGACCATGACCAGCGTGCTCTTGTACGCGCGCCTCCAGAGCCATAGCCGAAAAGCATAGCGCCGCCCCGCAGACTTGCCCAACCAACTGATCTTTTTGTGCCCGGCCTCCCGTATTTACGCGGGAGCCGGGTATTTCACTTTGTGGAACAGGAAATATTAGTCAACCTTTCACCCGTTTGCCGCGTCTTAAAAGTAAAGCGGGCATTCCCCCTCTCCGACGGCCCGCTGTATTCCAGTGAGAAACAAGGAAGGCAGGAACCTGTGGCTCAGTACAAAGGGAAGGTCAAGTGGTTCAACAACGCCAAGGGCTACGGATTCATCGGACGCGACGACGGGCCAGATGTATTCGTTCATTACTCAGCAATCCAGTTGGACGGATACAAAACGCTCAAAGAAGGCGATGAAGTCGAATTCGACATAGTCGAAGGGCAAAAGGGTCCCCAGGCGGACGCAGTGCTGCGCCTTCGGGATGCCGCCGCTCATAACGCCGCCTAGGCGTCGATAGACCGGGCGTACCGCAAGTGCAAGACCGCCGCCCGGCGGTAAGGGTGAACTGTGTCCGCTCACGCGTTCCCTGTCACATCTTCGGTATACGATTTCCGGGCTTGCTGCCTGCAAGGTATTAGATTTCCGCGCCCGTCGCTTTCCCACTGGCCCTCAATCCCGCAAATGATTCATACTCACGGGCGGAGAGTCGCTTCATGGACAACAAAACCATGGCCCGCCTGTTGGCCGAAACAGCCGACCTGCTCGAAATCGACGGGGCCGACAGTTTCCGCGTCCGCAGCTACCGTCGCGCCGCCGACGCGGCCGAGCAAACCACCGTGGACCTGACGGAAGCCGCCGCCGACCCAGCGCGGCTGATGGCCATCGACGGCATCGGCAAGGGCATGGCCGCCAAACTCCAGTCCATCGCCCAAACCGGCTCGCTCGAACAGCGCGACGAGCTGCTGGCCAAATACGGTGCCGGCATTCTGGAACTGCTCAAGCTGCCCGGCATGGGTCCCAAGACCGTCGCCCTGCTCTGGGATGCCGCAAAAATCGCCAGCATCGACCAGCTCGCCGAGGCCATTGAAGCGGGCAAACTGAACGGCCTCCCGCGCATGGGCGTCAAACAGATTGAAAAGCTGCGCAAGGGTATCGAGGACTTCCGGCGCAGCGTGGGCCGCTTCCGCATCGATGTCGCCGCGGAAGAGGCTGCTCGCCTCGCCGCTTGGCTGCTGAAGTTGAAAGGCATCGCCAACGTCACGCCGGCCGGCTCCCTGCGGCGCGGGCGCGAGACCGAAGGCGATCTCGACCTGCTGGTCACCGGCTCGGCATGCGAACCGGGGCAGACCCAGGCCGCCGTCGAACACGTCGTCGCCTACCCCGGCATTCGCGACCTGATCGCCAAAGGCGAGAACAAAGTCAGCTTTCACCTGGAGCAGGGTATGCAGGTGGACGTGCGCCTGCTGCCGTCGGCCTCCTACGGAGCTGCGCTGCAATACTTTACCGGCTCCAAGGCGCATAACGTAACTTTGCGCCAACGGGCCCTCAAAATGGGCTACACCCTGAGCGAGTGGGCCCTGGCGCGACTCGACGACGGCTCAACCGTGGCCGCGGCCACCGAGGAGGAGATCTACGCCGCCTTGGGCATGGACTGGATGCCGCCCGAGATGCGCGAAAATCTCGGCGAGATCGACCTGGCCGGCGAGCACGCACTGCCGCGCGTCGTTTCGCTCGACGACATTATGGGCGACGTGCACATGCACACCACCGCCAGCGACGGCCACAACTCCATCCGCGAGATGGCCGAGGCCGCCCTCGCCGTCGGCTACGCCTACATCGCCATCACCGACCACTCCAAAAACCTGGCCATGACCAACGGCCTCGACGAGAAACGCGCCCTCGAACAGATCAAGCAGGTGCGCGCCGTGGACCGCGCCCTGAACGAAAAAATGCCGGGCCGCATCCGCGTCTTCACCGGCATCGAAGTCAACATCCTGGCCGACGGCGCACTTGATCTCGACGATGAAGTGCTCGCCCAGATGGACGTGGTCATCGCCAGCGTCCACACCCGCTTTGAGCAAAGCCGCGAGGAGATGACGGCCCGCGTCCTGCGCGCCATCGAGAACCCATACGTGCGCATCCTCGGCCATCCCACGGGCCGCCTTTTATTGCGCCGCGAGCCCTTCGCCATCGACCTGCCCGTGGTCTTCAAGCGCGCCGCCGAGCTAGGCGTAGCCATGGAGCACAATGCCGCCCCGGAGCGCCTCGACCTGAACGACCACGACCTGCGCCAGGCCAAAGAGATGGGCTCGAAGATCGTCATGTCGTCCGACTCGCACGACAGCCGCAATTTGGGAAAGATGGGCTATGGCGCCAAGCAATTGCGCCGCGCATGGCTTACTCCGGCAGACGTGCTGAACACGCGCGATGCCAAGGGCTTTCTGGCCGGACTGCGGGCGCGGGGATAGCCGAAACCAGGTGTGGTTTTCTAGGATGGAAGCTGAGGCAAGTAACTTACTCTAAATAGCTTATCTGTCAATTTGTCGACTTAGAGTCTTGGACTCCTCAGTTGACACGCTGAGCTTGTTATAGCAAAATATCAATAACCCACCTACGGCGTGCCGTAGGCCCAGAAGCCGTCGCATGAAAGTGCGGCGGCTTTTTGCATATAGAATTCTCGTCATGCGTACGGTCGTCTACGTCGATGGGTTCAACCTCTACTATCGCGCCCTGAGGAAAACCAAGCACAAATGGCTCAATTTGCAAGCACTTTGCGAAGCAGCGCTTCCTAAAACCTGCAACGTAGTCGCCATCAACTACTACACAGCTCGCGTTTCCGGCAGCCGCAACCCCACGTCTCCGAGGGACCAGAATGCCTATCTAAAAGCACTCGGAACGCTACCCACATTGCACATTCACTTCGGCAACTTCCAGGTCACAAATGCATGGATGCCCGTGGTCCAGCCGTTGCAGTTCTGGCCTCCCGGTCTGACACCCTTTCCCGCTCCCGATGCTTTTTGCACGATCAAGACCGAGGAGAAGGGATCGGACGTGAATCTAGGCGCGCATCTGGTGCGCGATGCGTTTATGCGCGTATTTGACCATGCTGTCATCGTGACGAACGACACCGACCTGAAAGAACCGCTGCGACTTGTCGTGGAAGAGGTTAAACTCCCCGCCACGCTTCTTACTCCCGTCGGCAATCCCGCAGTCACATTGAAGAACCTCGCGACGGATATTCGTCACGTAGGTCCGTACCTCGGCGTAAGCCAGTTTCCAGACCCTGTGATTGGGCGAGACGGAAGGCCCATCGCAAAACCTGCAGATTGGTAGTAGGCCACAAGTTCCGGCCCTCTGGAACGTTGACACAAGAACCACATCTGAAGGAGAAATGCCTGAGCTTTCCACAGCCGCCCCAGGCAGGAATTCATGGCCTGTGGCATAGGCTTCAAGCTAAGATAAACTCGCAATCTGATCGGAGCCCGTATGAGCCTGCTTCACCAGGAAGACCAGGAAGAACTGGACGACGCCGCGCGTGGCGAGGAGCTGACCAGAGGCTCAAGCCACGTGGTGATCGCCGCTGTGATTGCCGGTCTGGTGGTCAGCGCCGCTATCGCGATTTACGTGATTGCCGGCCAAAAGCCGCCCTTCGCCACCGGCCAGATCACGGCCGTCTGGGCGCATCCCCAGCACACGGAAACCTCTGGCCTCGACGCCAGCGGCGCACCCATGCCAAAGGACGTCGTCGATCAGGTCATGGTCTTCACCACGGTGAAGCTGCATAACCAGACCAACCACCCGATCTACCTCGGCAACGTGACCACCAATGTGACGATGGACGACGGCGTCCACTCCAGCTACGCCGCTAACAAGGGCGATTACGACCGTGTCTTCATCGCCTATCCTGGCCTTCCCGTCCCGCATCTCGCGCCCATTTCCGCGCTCGACACCACGATCGGCCCCGGCCAGACGGTCGAAGGAACTTTCTTTTCGGCTTTCATGATGACCCAGAAGCAGTGGGACGCCCGCAAAAAGCTGGACTATACCTTCTATTTCCGGTACCTGGCCCCGCTTACGCTCGCGCCTGCGCCCCACCTGGTCATTACTGAGCAGTAGGCGGCACCGGCGCGGTCTTGGGAACCGAAAGATAACCGGAAACCTGGGCCTTTGAGTTGATGTTGTTCACCACCACTTCGAATAGCACCGGATCCTTGCCGCTATAAAACTGCATCGGCTCATCCACGCCGCGATTCACCTTGGGCACGGCCCTGTCGTCCGAGTAGACCACCAGGGTGAAGAGGTTCTTCTTCGGATCAACCTTCTTCAACTCCAGGCTCACAGTGCCTACGGGTTTTCTCTGGCCCTTGGTGAGCGTGAACTCGTAAAAGTTGTGGTCGCCCTTGTGTTCCAGCGTCACCAGCTCTTCGTGGTTGCGGGCGATGATGCTGTTGGTACCGTTCAGGTCGCCGCGTACGCTCTCGAGCTGGCTGATGGTGGTCGCCAGGTCGCTCTGGGTCTACGAGGAGGATGCGATTCGCGATCTCCATTGAATAAGGGGGCCGAGCCGGCCCCGAGCGCAGCATATCATTCAAAGTGCATCCGTGGTTATCGGTAGCAGATCTCGAAGGAGTGCGGCGATGAATCCAGCATCATCACTTACGCAATTGAGCGAGGAAGAGACGCTTTTCCGCGAGACCGTGCGGCAGTTTGCACTGGAAGAGGTTCCGCCTGGTGCGCCGCATGGACGAAGAGCAGCATCTGGATGGTGGCCTGTTGCGCAAGCTGTTCCTAACTCGGATTGATGGGGATCGAAATTCCTGAGGAGTTTCGGCGGGAGCGCTGGATCGTTCTTCGAATCCGTGCTCGCCGTGGAGATGCTTTCGGCGGTCGATCCGGCAGTGGGGCTGGTTGTGGATGTCCAGAATAGCCTGGCGGCGAACGCGATTCTGCATCGGGCACGCCGGAACAGAAGAATCGAGTGGAAGGACAACTATAACTGAGTCCAATCAATAAACAAAGCACAGCCTCTGGGAAATCGCCAAGAACGGGGTGGCAGATCAGTTGCGAACGACGGTGGAGTAGTTGCCCTGGCGAGCTGACATGAGCGTGGTGTAGGTGGTGCCCTGCGCCAACAGGAAAAGGTAGGCATGAGGAAAGGTTGCGGCGCTTTTGGATCCCACGCGGGGGTGGGTAAGAGGAAGAAGCTACGTACGCCATTGAGGACAGGATAGGTGGAGAGCACATCGAAGATGCCCCTAAGGCCCACATTGGTCCAGCCCAGCCTCTCCATCCCCCTTTTTGATAGAATTAGCGGGTGTCATTGCGTTCGATCGCACGCGGGGGGGGGGGCGCAACGTTACCTGTTGGCCACTCCACGCCTGCTGTCGTCGGGAGCCTTCCAGTGATCGTCGTTGGTCTCAACCTGCGTACATCATGCGTTCGTCATCATCATCACCACCACCACCACCCATAATCACCATCCGTCGTCCTCAGTTTCTCCGTCGTGATGGTCGTCGTACCTCGAACCAGCGGCCGTCGTTCACATTGATGTACCAAACGTCCCTCGCGTACTCCCTGCATCCCCAAGCGTGTGAGCGAGAGAAAACAAAATCGGAATTGAGGGGGGCGGAGAGACAGACCTGTCGCGGGTGATGACCGCGCCCTGACCGCTCTGGGTGCCACCCACGATAATGTAGGCCGGAGCGGCGAGGGGCGTGTTGGCCAGGGCCACGATAGCGTCCGTGAAATTGGCTGGAACGTGGCCCGAAAAAAAAAACGGTCAGCTTAGATATATCTAAGGTTTGGGCTCCGATTGCAAGAGAGAGCACCCTTATCGCGCAGGGTGTCGCGGATGAGGAAGCACGACGCCGTGGTGCCTGGCACGAACAGGGCCTGGAGGAGAAGTCGACGAGTCAGCTGTCTGACAGGCCTAACGAAGCGCTTGTCTGAGGGAGGGATGGCACCATCAGGATGTTCTGGATGGGGTAGCCGCTCTCTCGTTGGTCGAGAGAGATGGAGAAGGCGCCGGGGCGCATGCCGGTGAGGACGCCCACATACCCGGCGTAGGTCGTAGCTACGAGCACCGCGGATAAAATATTGTGACTAATCATTCCGTTTGATAATTATTTGGTATTCTTGTCCCTGTAATTCTTCGATTATTATGTACTATTTTGTATTATGTAAAATTATTATGTATACTTAAGTATCATTAAGTATCATTAAGTGTTACTACTATTATGCAATAATTTTGATTAAGTAATTAGCAGAGTAAGATAGGAACCGGTAAACACGGTCTGGCCCCTCGACTGGAAATCCACTTCAATGGTGAGGTTGCGCAGCAGGCTGGCCAAGTTAAAGTCCAGGTTGCCTTCAAGCGAAGGGTAAGAACGAAAGCGAATAGTAAAATAAAACGCGAGAGAGAAAGCGAAGTGACGGAGGAAGAGAGGGGGGGGGGGTGTAACGTACGGCCGTGATAAATGGTACCGTCGGTGCCCTGAGCAACGATTGAGGTGCAGCCGGCCTCGACTTCGTAATGAGGTTGAGGAGAACGGCTTCGCCCAGCCCGATACCGGCGACCTTGGCCCCGGACGCAATCTCGCCGCCGTACTCGCCAAGGTAGCCCATGCGGGCCACGTCCTCGGCCAGGCCCACGACGAGGGAGATGTAGTCCTCAGGGATGAACTCGCGATCATGTCCACCCCCTGCTTCAGGCCCTGCCCGTAGTACGGCATCATGGCCTCCCAGGGCCACCTCTTTTCGGGGGGCAGGTCCAGGTTCACCACCCACCTACGCGGCTCCCCACCCACGTCGGTGGACGAAGGGGAAAACGAAGCAGAGGCCGACCACGCGAAGAGGGCCAGCACGCTCACCAGCAAAAACAACCTCAGGCCGCTTTCCATCTTGTGACGGCGAGAAAGTTGAATACGCGTATTCAAGCCAAATTACCTTCAATTTCATTTACAATTGCGTACAATTTACCTTATTGATTTATTTACCTTTTTGGTTAATGCTGCGCTCACTTTGGGAGGGAGTACATGGTACGCGCGTTCTCCGTGGTGGCCTGGATGACCTCCACCAGCGACAGGCCCTTTAGCTCTGCGACCTGGCCAGTACAGCGGTGAGCGACGTTGACGAGGCTGGCCAACTGAGTATGTACCTTCTTCGCAACGAGAGGGATCATCGCCGGCTGCGCCACCTTGCCTCTGTGTGGTTCGGGTGCCATGCTATCAGAGGGCGAGAAAGAGGGTCGAAGGGATAGTGATGAGCAAAGACCCAAGAATTCATCAGTGAGATGAGCGTACAAAGGACAATCCGTTTCGAGAAGCAGCCTGTTGAGAGGCACCATCTTGACCACCTCTAGCGCTCGCCCAGCACTAGCGAACGTGATCGCTCCTGAGCGCAGGCAAATAGTCAGGGAGCTGAACGAACCGCGAACCGTGAACTGCAGTGCTTGGGAGGTGGTACCGGTGAAACCAAAGTAGACGTTCGAATAGGTTGCCAGGAGCTGCGCAGCCATCTCCGGGGACTCGCCAAAGCAGTGCATGTGGACCTTCCAATCGCTCGGCACGTTATCGTTCAGTATCCGCAAAGTGTCCTACCAACGACAAACAGCCGGCGAAAGCGTTCATGTGAGCGCGCGTGTTGAGCCGGCGGTTCGCCGGTTCACAGGAGCTGAGGAGGTGGGACGGCACCTCTTCAGCGTCGCGGGAATGGATGACGAGCGGCTTCTTGTGCTCGACTGCCTTTTGCAGCTGCCGCGCAAAGATGGCCTTCTGCACGTCACGTTCCGAGAAGTTCTTGAAGAAGTCCAGCCCGCACTCTCCCTGTCCATTAGAGAGATTCACGAGAGGGAGCAATAGCCATCAATCGAGCGGTCACCTCGGAGGGATGGTTTTGTCTGCCGTACCCAGGCGACGGTGCGCGGATGGCTCATAGCCTCCTCTATCTCCTTCTCCAGCTTGTCGTCGTACTCTGAAGCCGCATGTGGGTGCACACCATAGGTCATGTACAGCCGCGACGCGTGATCATTACCGCTGCTGCCTGACAAATGAGGGTTGGCGACCAATGAGGGAAGAAAAAAAAAGACCCTAATTTGCTGCATACGCACTGTCGGCTAGGTCGGTGAGACGGTGCGTGGGCTGATAGCCCTGCGGAAAGCAACACACGTGGACGCACGCGCCGAGGCCCATGCGTGGCACGGGATCTGCCGGGGAGGGTGCGGGAGCGGCCGCAGGTTCCTTGCCGAGACCTCGGCTCTGTCCCCGGCCGGTGGCCCCGCAGCCTCGCTTTGGCCGCCTCTTCCTCGCCCCTTGCCCTTGTTTCCTGAGGGGGTTCAAGTACAACCATTGAAGGCCCAATGGGGATGTGACTTACCAGAGGGAGCAGTGAAGAGTTGGCGGATCACTTCCTCCGTAAAGTTATGCTCCAGCAAATCGAAAAAGTCGTCCTTGGTTTGCGGTATCCTTGTGGAGCCGATCCAGCACCATGCCCCAAACTCCAGGTGGGCATGCGAATTGATAAAATACAAAAATCTCCCTTCTTGCTGCTCCATTCCGACAAATTTAGTATTTTATGCCTTGTAAGGCCATTTTTTTAGTGAATTCGTTACTGGAAATATGCCACTTACAGGATTCTTCAAATAATTCACACTCACCCCGAGCCATTTTTACGTGGCGGCTGCTTTCGGCGCTTCATAAAAAATAGAGCGCGACTGAGCAGCAACAGCAGAAGATCGTTGTGTGCGGCGTGCCGGAACACTTTAATTTCTCGTGGCATCTTGGCCATTGAGCAGGATCTTTGCCGAGCATGGCGTGCAGGTACCTTGATCGACGCCCACTCAGAACGGCTCAAGTTCTCATGCGTGATTTTTTCGATGCCAAAACAGGTCGAGTTTGTGGAGCAGAAGTCGGGACAGGCGCCATGATCACTTCCGCCAAGAACTGCGAGTGGACGTCATCATCGCGCTCACCTGAGGGCCTCGTTGCCGGTTGCATCCCTCCTCCTCCTCCCCCCCCCCCTCTTCCTCGTTCTCGCTCTTTGCTTCGCTCCCCTTCGTCACCTCACCACGTTGGCCTTGTTCTACACATGTCGCCTACAGACATCGCGGGAGGCTCCGATCTGCGCCTGTTCGGCACCTACGTGCAGTCTCCCGCCGCGCTGGGCCATCTCCACCGGAAACGTCGCCCTTCAACGCTGTGGAAGACCTCAAAGGACAGGCACCGGGCTCCCTCTTCTCCCTCACGTCCTTCGACTTCGAAATCACATATAACATAACAAAAAGAAACAGATATAGAATTGGGGGGGGCTAGACCTTTGGTATCAGCCGGAACGGGAGCGGGTCGCAGCTGATGGTCTACGTCTTGGCCATGGAGCGTGGCTGGCATCCGCAGCGCGACGTCCACTTTGCCGTCAAGGGCGACTTCAAGAGTACCCGACTATGCCTCTTTCGTTTCTCTCCTTGCTGGCCACACTCTCTTACGCGCATCCGCTCTGGCGACATGTGTCAGGCCTGCGCGACGGAGTAAACGACAACTCGACTGCCGCGTTCCTGCGGGAGACTCTCACGACCAAGCCCTTCCACGACTCTCGGCGCATTCCCCCCCCCCCTTTTTTGGTATCAATTTATTTATTAAATTGAACTGGTCCAATCCGTGCTTGCAGGAGATTCGCCGAATTGGGGACATCACGTCGCCGTGGCCCTGCTTCTTGCTGGCCGGTCGCAAGGTAACCGACAGGGGAATTAATCGGGATACCATACCAACACCCATTGACCTATTCGGTTGGCACTCACCTCCAAACGCGCATATCCATGCCATGTGTAGGACATTCTGGACGCCAAGAAGGAGGCCATCCAGAAGATGCTCACCGCCATCAGGGAGTCTTGTCTGCCTGTCCACATCCGCTCAGGTACCGCGGATAGACTTCTTTTTCTTCTTCTTTTCCTTTTTTTTTGGGTTTTTTTTTCCGATAGCTCACCACCGCGCCTGCAGGGAATGGTAGAGCAAATCGCCAAGCGTTGACGACCACTCCACCTGGAAGACGCGAAGCAATACCCCCCCCCCTCCCGAGCATTCCGATTTGAGCCTTGTTCACACTTGACGACATGACGCTCCCCTCCGCTCTTGAAGGTGGTACTCAACGTGCAGATCGTGGGTTCTAACCATTTATCCGAGGTACCGCCCAACCCAGCTCTTGTTCCTCTTTAAGGTTGGTTCATTTTCATTTTCATTTTCATTTTCATTTTCATTTTCATTATCTAGTTATTATTATAATTATTATTATTAATTATTATTATTATTATTATTATTCTGTGGAATCTAACGCATTGTCCCTTTGGCCAAACACCGCAGAGCGCGATCAAGAAGGCGGTCGAGGTGCTGTTCCGCGCTCGCGTGCTGTCGTCGGTGGACCACCCGGCCCAGAAGTTGATCTACGAGGGCATCGCGTCCCTCCGCAAGGACATCGAGCTTGTTCCGACCGTACGCCCACCCTTACCCCCCCCTCCATCCGCGATTCCCTGCCACGTCATCCGACCCCCGCCCCCACGTGCTATTTGTAATTGTGTCGACAGTTATAACAAGCCGGAGCTGCTGCGCGCGCTCTTCAACAACCTGCACGCGGCCAACCTGGCCTTGGGGTCCCATCTCCTACGAGGACCTGCTTCCCTACGATGAGGCATGTCGACACCCCCACCTCCCTCGCCCCCCGCCCCCCGCCCCCTGAACGGAAAGGGCCTTCGCTTCTGCTAGGTCTCGAGGTTGGTACTGACCTCAGAACTCCTTCCTCTTTCCGTTCAATCAATCGGTCAACCACAGCATCACTACCACGAGGTGGAAGGACTGGGAGGTGTGCATCAAGGAAGCCCGCCTCGGGGTCGGATCCGCCATCCTCAAATGTCGGATCGGGCCTCGGAGGACCTGCCAGGTAATCCTCCCTCTTTTTTTGTCACATATTTGGGGGAGGGTTTGTTGTTGTTGTTGGTTTACCAAATGTGGGCCCACCTGGTCGCACGCGCTGTTCGATTGTAACCATGTTTGTTTGTTTTTTTTGGTTGGGTGAAAAGCTAAAGGTATTTCGGCGGAAAATTGGGAGCCTCGGTCCTCGCGGTGGAGCTGCAGGACGACCTCCACAGAGCGGCGGACGAACTGACGGCCCGATGCGGCCTGACCGACAACGTCCACCACCTCGTGCGCGCATCCTTTCCCCCAATCCGAGAGGACGCGCGCTCTCGTCGACGAGCTCTGTGTGTGGTGTGTGTGTGTGTGTGTGTGTGTGTGTGTGTGTGTGTGTGTGTGTGTGTGTGTTTCGCCAGGCCGGAGACATTCTGGAGGTGGGCCAGCACTTGCGCCCCGACAGCTACGACGCCATCGTGTCGTGGCTCACCGTCCTTCACATCCCCTCACCGAGCCCAGCTCTTCAAAATCGTACGAAAGCCTTTCTTTTTTCTTTTCTTTTCTTTTTTTCCACCGCAGATCTGCGGAATCCACGCTTGGAATTGCAACGTGCGCGCGAACGCCGTTGGGTGGTGGGGGGGGGGGGAATGTTGGTCGCAGTGTTACTCGCTGCTCAGCTGGTGGGGGCTTTCTACGCGGAGGACTTCTTCGAGAAGGAGGCCCTCACCGAGGACGGAGACGTGCGACGGTCGCACTGGAGGCCTGGCCTCCCTCCTCACTTACCCCGCTCGCTCAACTCTGTGGCGAACCAGAATCTCACTTCAACCTCTCTCTCTCTCTCTCTCTCTCTCTCTCTCTCTCTCTCTCTCTCTCTCTCTCTCTCTCTCTCTCTTTCCGCTCACCACGGCGACAGACGCCGATTGGCCGATGACGTCTATTGTCCCTACCTTCCCGACAAGGAGACCAGCAAACGCGACCTCGCCAAGGCCGGATTCGAGATCGTCGAGGCACGGAAAGACTCTCTCTCTGTTTGTCTGTTTGTCGCTTGTATTGGAAGAGATGATGTGACTAAGAGTTGAGGGCTCACGTTCGTGCGGTGACGGGGTCGCAGTTCGAGGATCTCACGGAAGACTGGCGCCATTACACACGCGAACGCGTGGCGAAGTGGGACGCGGACCACAACCGGCTGGTCCAGGTGCACAGGGAGGACACCTTCGCCCTGAGGCTTCGCTACTTCGACAACGTCATCAAGGAGCTCTACGCAGGTAATGTCATAACCAGCCGCGACAATCTCCTGACACCGGTCTGGTGCTCACTAGACTCTTTCGCTTCCTCTTGCCTATTACAGGAGGACACCTGGGCGGAGCACGCATCATTGCACGGAAGCCCACCGCGTAGACGATGGTTTGAGAAAGGGGGGGCAGGGCCACGCATCGCACAACCTCGTGTGCACGATAATTATTATTGAAAGGAGGATGATTATGGGAGGTCGTGCTAAAACGCCTGGAAGTGACTCCGATGCTTGCATTCCACCCAAGGACCAAACAAAGGGTTTTCCACTCCAACAGGTGCTCCTTGTTGAGGGATCCAGAGATTAGACCAGGCGCCAGGCCACTTAGCACAGTTTGCGGTCGTCTTGCTGCTTGTACGTCTCGCTCTTGCGGGCGATCTCCTGCATTCTACTGGGAAGCTCGTCGCTGTACTCCGCGGCAATAGGGTGGGCTATGGAGACCCGACCACCAGCAAGTCTCTCAAGTGCCTCTCGTATTCCTCGATCTCTTCCTGACTCTGCTTCTCGTCCCGATTTCGTAGATTCCCGCGATGCGTCTCTTCAAGCGCCATCACCAGGGCATCGTCAGGAAGGGTTACGGGTGTTGATTGAATCACCCATGTCACCGACTTTGTTAGGTAGAAGAAGGTATCTCTTGCTTTTTTCCATTCATTTTATTGTTCATTTCATTTTAAATAACCAAAATTTCGTAAACCTATCTTCGGTGGGTCATGTTTAACATTTACATTCAAGGTTGGCAAGAGGGAATCTAATCGTAGCAGAGCCGCTGCTGGTTGTCAGAGACCAGCTTCCTGTTGCGGACGAAGAAGAGTTCGGCCAGCCGCACCAGTTGCTTGACGTTGCGGTGGTCCGGATGCGGAGGCCGCACCATGTCCTTCAGTCTCTCGGCCGTCCCCTGGAGACGGGTGATGATGCTGCCCCATCCCAGAGCGAAGGTGAAGGCGTAGAGGCTGACGCAGGTGGGCGAGCCCTTGGCCTTCTCCCGCGTAGGATGGACGTGGGACATGCCAAGCAGATCCGGAAGGGGCACCGGGCCGAAGAGCTGGGCGGCATGTTGGGTCCGGCCAGGTGTTCCTCCATCACATCCCAGTAACGCGCATCACCTTCCAGGACCCGCATCCTAGCAGTAAACATGGGGACACTCGTGTGAGCCAACACCCCACAAAAAAAACACACACACACACACACACACACACACACACACACACACACACACACACACACACACGTGTGAGCGGCACCTGACAGAGCGGAATGATGACGCGGTCCCTGATCTGGTTGGTTTCCATGTAGGTCAGGCAGGCTTCGATCGGCAGCAGGCTGTCCTCCAACAGCCTGATCATCAACGGCGCGAACAACTGTCGTTGTCTAAAAGGGGCTGCTTGTCGTCGTCCTCCTCCTCCGTTCTTTCCTCTTCTTCATCCTTTGTCTTCGTGTTGTGGAGCGTCCTCCACCTTCTTCTCCTTCTTCCCTCTTTTCTGGTCGTCGGCCAGAGACGGCAGCTCGTTGGCTTTCCAGTCGCGGATAACGGCCTCCGCGTCGGCAACGAAGCGGTCGAAGGGGGCGCAGAGATCCCTCGAACAATCGCTCAGGCAGCAGGGCGTCCACTACCTCGCGCGTGAAGGCAGGCTTCCTAAGGTGCGGAATTGCCCCCATTGCCGATGACCCACGAGAGGAGGCTGCCAAAGAACGATTTTGATCCATGGGGCTGGTTCGGCCGATTTGCGTTATTTTCATCGATCAGAGCGAACAGAGCCCGCCGCAGAGCCAGGCACTAATGCTTAGGCAGGATCACCCTTACACCGTGCTCATTGCGTTGTCGATGGCCTGGTCGCCGTTAAGTCGGTAGGCGAGAGCGGCCTTGATCTTGGCTCTCCACCAGCCCTGCAAGACAACCACCTGGCCTTTGGCCTCCACCCCGCGTCGCACGTAGGCCAGCCTCACCAGTTCCCTCCATGCGCGGTTCACTCTTTTGATTGAATTGAGATCTCGACCAGGCAAATGGACGTGAAATTGAGACCTTAATCCTCTGGCTGCAGATTTTCAGTGGGATGCGGTGGTTGTTGCTTCCATTTGCTAATTGTGCTAAACTGCAGCGTTGCAAGTCACATTTTTCACTTCAACGAGCAAGCAAAATGGAGCCAAGAAATTATAACAAAAAAA
>CAVXOO010000193.1:0-4802 GCA_963762945.1 uncultured Acidobacteriaceae bacterium
ACTCAGTCCCTGCTCCCTCAGTTTCCCGTTAGCGCACGTCGTTCTCTTCCCGAACGCGCACCAACAAGCCGCCGGCCTCGTGACGGAAGGCCACAGTGAGCGTGTTTTCTCCATGCAGCCGCGAACACAGTTGTTCGTTGACAATCTCCGACTCGGGAACGGTCATCGAGGACGGCGGCAGCGACGCCTTGAGGATGCCTGCGATCATGTTGACGACTTCCCCCGTCGCGTCCAGCACGTCCGCCTCGATCACCGTCTCCACCGGTTGCATCAGCATGGCCGCGGTGGTAGCCTGGGCCAGTTCTCTTGCCAACCGCACCTCGATCCGCCCGTTCCATTCGCCGTGGAGATTCACGCTCACCACCACATGCCCAGGGCTGACGCAGAACTCCTCGGCAAACGGAACCGTTTCCATCCGCATCCCGAGCATCTGCTCCCAAAACTGCGCGTTGGCGCGTACCAGCGACTCCTCGTCAAGGTGAGACTGCATTCGAGAATCCCCAGTTCACGGCTGGCCTTTTCACAGGCTCTCTTATCCCTATCGGGCCGAATTCCTTAGGTGTTCAGTGAGCCGCCCGCACCATGGTCATTCAAAGATGCCCTGCTCGGGACACGCCGAAGCGATGTGATCTATCTCACATTTTGCCGTGCTCTCAGGCACATCCCGGCCCTCCTGCCGGTGTAACGCTTTTGATAGTTGAGGTGTTCACTATGCGGGATTGCGATGCCCACCGTTGGACGCATCCAGAGACCATCCTGGTCGCCACGGACCTGAGCGATCTGGAGCATCTCATGCCCTTTGCCCTGGAACAGGCGTGCGATGCCGGAGCTCGCATCCTGCTGCTGCATGTTCTTTCCACGGCTGCGGCCTTTACCGCGGACGCTGCCGGCATGCCGTACTACGATATCTCCGGAGCGATGGACGTCGCGGAGCAAGCCATGCATCCCTGGTGCGAAGCCGCCGCGCGCCGCGGAGTTCGCTGCGATTCCCTCATCCGCGAAGGGCATCCCACGCAGCAGATTTCCGCCGCCGTGCGCCAGTTTCATGCGGACCGCGTGCTGGTTGGAACCAAGAGCCGGAGCAAGCTTGGCAAGTTGCTGCTTGGCTCGGTGGCAGAACAAGTGCTGCGCTCGGTCTACCTCCCGGTCATTACCGTGGGACCCGAGGCTCATCTCCCGGTGGCTAGCGGCGAGGAACGTGTCGTCCTGCATGCCACCTCACTCAGAGAGACCTCTCGCCCGAGCGCGGCGCTTGCCTGCCTGGCTGCCATGACCAAGAACGAAAGACTTCTGCTGGTGCACGTTCTGCCCTCCCTCTCCGAGATGGAGCGCAGGGGACTGCCGGCCGCAATGCGCTCCTCGGCCATGCTTGAGCTGCGCATCCTTGCCGCGCAAG
This sequence comes from uncultured Acidobacteriaceae bacterium, assembly GCA_963762945.1. Classification (GTDB taxonomy): domain Bacteria; phylum Acidobacteriota; class Terriglobia; order Terriglobales; family Acidobacteriaceae; genus Telmatobacter. Next base: position 1,397 of record CAVXOO010000193.1, read on the forward strand.
CTGGAGCCGATTCTTGCGCCGCCGTTGAGCCGGTCGTAGCCCACGGCAATCCTGCCATTGAGATTCTTGCCCTGGCCGACGAACGCCGTGCCAATCTGATCGTGCTTGGCGCTACCGAAGGCTCGGCCCTTGAGAACCTGGCGCGCGACCGCACCGTCTACCGCGTGCTGGCCCATGCGCGCTGCCCCGTGCTCACGTTGCGCGAGCCGCAAGCCATGCCGAAAGAAATGCATGCCGTGGCCATCGGCGCTCATGGCTAGAAAGAAGCCGCGGGCCGTCAGGCGCGATTGCTATCTGAAGATGCAATCCCCATCCGGAGCGCGCCGTTGCCGGAAACTTTTTGCGAGGAGGCACGCGTAAACGGCTGCATGCGTTTCAGGCAGCGCTCGTGCAGATAGCGCAACTGGCGCAGCAGCCCCAGACCGTCCTGGTTACGGCTGTTGCCATGCGCTGCTTGGATCTGGGCTGCCAGTTCGTGGAGCTGCAGATGAAGGGTTTCGATGGCTTGAAGAGACGGTGACAAGCCCCCGGCGGAAAGGCCTTGCGCATCGAGCCACGCGCTGACACTGCATAATTCAGGATCGAGGCAGGGTGGCGCGGGGCGTGTGCCCTGCAAGTACCCCAGAAAATATCCGTACCAGGCGCGGTGCTCCGCCATGGCGAAGAGCGCCGCCCGATTCGTCGCCTGAACCCTCGGCACTTCGACCCATCGCGGATCGGCGCGCCACGCCGCTGCCCAGGCCTGCAATTCCCGGGCCGGCATGGGGCGGGCGATTCCGTATCCCTGGGCGCAATCGCAGCCCAACTGCAGCAGCATCAGGCCGTGGTCTACCGTCTCCACTCCCTCGGCGATCACCTGCCGCTGGAAGGCATCGGCCAATCCCAGAACGCCCTTCAGAATGGACAGGCTCTCCGGCTCATCGAGCATGTCGCGCACAAAGCTCTGATCGATCTTCAGCACATCCGCGGGCAGCCGCTTGAGGTAGGCAAGAGACGAGTAGCCGGTGCCGAAGTCGTCCACGCTGATCATCACGCCGGCTTCGCGGCAGGCCGCGAGCACCTGAGAACTGAGCGCCACATTCTGCAGAGCGCTGGTCTCTAGTACCTCCAGTTCCAGGTTCGAGGGCTTGACGCGCGGATGCGCCGCCAGGCGCGCGCGCAGCTTCCCTACGAATTCCGGCTGTTGCAATTCGAAAGCGCCCACATTGACGCTGATCGGAATCTCGAACCCGCTCTCCAGCCAGGTCTCCATTTGCTTCAGCACACTCTCAATCACCCACCAACCCACCTCTACCGTAAGCGGATGATCCTCAATCACGGGCAGAAACATCCCCGGAGGCAGCAATCCGCGCTCGGGGTGCTGCCAGCGCAGCAGGGCTTCGGCGCCGATCACCTCGCCGGTACGCATATTCACTTTGGGCTGATAGTGCAGGACGAATTCATTCGCCGCCAATCCGCGGCGGACGTGCTCAATGTTTTCATGGCGGCTGCGCGTGATCAGATCCAGGCTGGGATCGAATACGCTATAGCGGTTCTTGCCGGCGAGTTTTGCTTCGTAAAGTGCCTGGCCGGCCTGGCGCAACAACGTATCCGCGTCCACTTCCTCCGCCTGCGGGAAGAACGCTATGCCGGCGCTTGCGGTCACCCGCAGCCGCAAGTCGCCGATCTCGACCTCCTCGGCGGCGGATTCGAGCATGCGAGTCAATGTTGTCAGGCAGGCATCTCTGTCGGGCAAGTCCAGAATTACCGCGGCAAACTCGTCCCCGCCCAGCCGCGCCAACGTATCCCCTTCATGCAATACCCGCTTCATCCTCAGGGCCACGGCGCTCAGTAGGGCATCGCCGCTTGCCTGGCCGTAGCTGTCGTTGAGGGCTTTGAAGCCGTCGAGATCGAAGCTCGCCACACCCAGCAATTGATTGCGGCGGCGCGCCTGCGCCATTGCCTGGCGCAGCCGGTCGCCGAGCAGCGCGCGATTGGGAAGCCCGGTCAGCGCATCATAGTGCACGGCCAGTTCCAGCTGCTGCTCCTGCTTCTTGATATCCGTGATGTCGGTGGATAGGCCGACATACTGCTTCACCTGCCCGGCGAGGTCGCGGATGGCATGAATATTCAACATCTCCGGATAGATTTCCCCGCCCTTTGTCCGGTTCCATAGTTCGCCCGACCAAAGCCCGTCCCGGATCAGCGAATCCCACATGTTCTTGTAGAAATCCTTGCTATGCAGGCCCGATTGCAGGATGCGCGGATTCTGACCCAGTAGTTCCTCGCGCGTATAGCCGCTAATGCGCGTAAATGCGTCGTTCACTTCCAGAATCGTGCCTGCGGGATCGGTGATAAAAATGCCTTCGCGGGCGCCGGTGAAGACCGTGGCGGCCAATCGCAGCCGGTCTTCGGCCTGCTTCTGCTCTGTAGTGTCTTCGGAAATGATCACAACGCCGCCCACGGAGCCATCGCCGGCCCGCCAGGGAAGAATCTCGCGCCGCATCCAGCGCACGCTTCCATCCGCCAACGTCAGCTCCTGTTCGCTCACTTCAGCGTGCTCGCCCTCTAGGCAGCGCCGGTGTTCCTCCCGCCACCTCTCGGGAATTCCGGGGAGCATGTCGTAATGCGAATGCCCCACAATCTCGGCATCGCCGAGCGCGTGCATCTCCAGCCATCGCCGGCTCGCCGCCACGTAGCGCATCTCGCGATCCAGCATGGCCAGCGCCGCCGGAGCGTGTTCGATGAACAACTGCAGCAGTTCCTTGCTCGCGGCGATTTCCTTCTGCGCCTTCTTCCATTCCGTCAGGTCTTCGAAAAACAGGATGATGCCGCCCACCACGCCATCGGTGGTCCGCCAGGGTACCACTTCCCACCGTGAGAACTGCACCGTTCCATCGGCCCGATCAAAGCGGTCCTCCCCGCTGCGCAACGACTCGCCCGCCAAACCGCGCCTGTGCACCTCCTTCCACCGTTCGGGAATATCGGGAAAAATCTCGTAGTGGTGGTGGCCGATAACCTCCCGCCCCACGAGTCCATAACCCTCAAGCCATCGCCGGCTCACGGCAAGGAAGCGCAGTTCGCGGTCGAACATGGCCAGGGCGACAGGCGCATGTTGGATGAACAGGCGAAGTATCTCCTGGCTGTCCCGCAATTCCGACTCTGCCTGCCTATGCCCCGTAATGTCCTGCACCGTGCCGCGCAGCTTCACGGGATTTCCAAGTCCGTCGGTCTCAACACGCCCGGCGGCCCGCACCCAGCGTACTTCCTGATCGGATTTGCGGACGATGCGGTGTTCCACCTCGAAGAACCGCTTTGTGCTCAGAGTTTCCTCTGTGAAACTGCCTGCGAATGCCGCCCGATCCTCGGGATGGATCAGTGCCAGCACGTTGGAGATGGAAAGATCGTCGTCCGGGCCGGCTCCCAG
>CAVXOO010000194.1:0-3121 GCA_963762945.1 uncultured Acidobacteriaceae bacterium
TGTTAGCCCCGCGCCTCGGCGTGGGGTGCAAAGCGCCATTCATGCCCCTTCTTCCCGTAGGGAAGAAACGAAAGTAGCCCAGGGTGGAGTCCGCAGGACGGAACCCTGGGATAGCAGCCGCGCCACGATCCGCGCGCCCCGTAGGGCCGCTGCGAATAATTCATCCGCGTTCGCGCCACGAAAGAGCGGCAAACTAAATCTGAGACCGCTATGCGACCGGAGCGGTCGAGTCGCGCGTCGCGCCGGCCCTTCGGGACGGCGGTTGCGAACGCATTGCGATCCCAGGGTTGCGCTTCGCTCTACCCTGGGCTACTTTCACATCCTCCCTACGGGAGGAGCGCCACCGCCCAACGGGCAAGAACTCTGCGGGCGGACGGAACCCTGGGACAGTAGCCACGCCGCGACCCTCGCGTCCCGTAGGGCCGCGACGAAACTCACCCAAATACATAGCGCGCGTCGTATTCGATCCCGTGCTTCTTCAAAATAGCAATGAACTCCGCCTGGAAGTCGCGTTTTCGGTGGTGTTCCTCTTGCCCGGCGATATAGGCGATAGTGGCCTCCACCTGCACACGTCCGATTGAAAAGGCCCCGTAGCCCTCCTGCCAGGCGAAATCCGGCAGGCCCGCAGTCTCGTGCATCCATCGCGAGGAGCCGCTTTTGATCTGCCGCATCGCCGTCGCCAGCGCCAGAGTCGCGGGCACGGAGAGCAGGATATGAACGTGGTCTCCGGTCCCGCCAACGGCCAGAGCCTTCATGCCGTGCTCCCGGGCGATCCCGCCAATATAGGCCCATAACTGCGGCTGCAGATCGGGTGAGATCGCCGGACGCCGGTCTTTCGTCGAAAAAACGCAATGAAACAACAACGAGCTGAAGGTGTGTGGCATTTGAGAACCTATGCTACCGCAGCGGCCGCGCCTCAGATCGCGCCGGCCCTACGGGGCGGCGGCGGCGAGCGCATTGCAATCCCAGGGTTGCGTCCGCCGCGGCGAACTACACCCTGGGCTACTTTCGTTTCCTCCCTTCAGGAGGAGCGCGCCGGCAATCTCGGCGAGGGTTTCAGGAAATCCGCCCAACTCTACCCCCGCCGCACGCCTCAGATGCGGCTACCAATCGCATCGTTCCGGCACCAGCGCAACTCCCGGCTCACTTCGCGTGTCACCGAATATTAACTCCCCCGTCATAGCGCGTTTTTCTTCCTCTTCTAGCCTTCCTTTCAGAATTCGTTGACAAAATCAGCGCGTTCCAGCGCGGGTTCAACTTTCCTGGGCGGGGAGAAGTCAGTCAGCCCCCGTCCTGCTTCGAACAAGCTGAACGAATTCCGAGACGCACGGCGAGCCTGTGTCTGCCCATCGTCATCGGTTTCTTCAATCGACGTCAGAAAGGACGATCCATGCATAGAGGCCTCATTCTTAGCGTTTTCATTTCCACCGTATTCGGCGGAGCAGCCGTGACCGCGGCGCAGCAAATTGCCAGCGCGCCGGCCAACCCGCCCGCAACAGCGGATACCAACCCGTCCCCCAGCCAGCCCCAGCCCCAGCCCCGCATCACCACAACGGAGAGCGTCGTTGTCACCGCGCCCGGCGAGTTCCGCGTGGAGCAGACGCTGGAGCCCGCGCAACTGATCGAAGCCATGCCCGGCACCAGCCCGATCATGTCCTTGGCCGCGCTGCCCAGCGTCAACTTCCAGGCCGCCGATCCCTACGGCTCTTATGAGTGGGCGGTGCGCATCTCCCTGCGCGGCTTTAACCAGAACCAGCTCGGCTTCACGCTCGACGACATTCCGCTGGGCGACATGAGCTACGGCAACTGGAACGGCCTGCATATCAGCCGCGCCATCAGCGACGAGAACATCGGCAGAATCACCATCTCTCAAGGCACAGGCGCGCTGGAGACGGCTTCGACCTCGGACCTTGGCGGCACCGTGCAGTTCTACTCGGACGATCCCAGAGAGCAGCGCGGCTTCACGGTCAATCAGAGCTTGGGCAGCTTCAGTGCCTACCGCACCTACGCCCGCTTCGATTCCGGCGCGCTGCGCGACCACTCGAAGTTCTTCCTCTCCGGCACCTATAACCTTGCCAACAAATGGCGCGGCCAGGGCCAGATCGGCCAGAATTACTGGCAGTTGAACGGCAAGTTCGTCCACTACATCGGCGCGACTGGAGAGTTGTCGGCCTACGCCGACCTTTCCGACCGCCGCGAAGTGGACTATCAGGACGTCAACAAGGTCTGGGTCCAGCAGCTCGGCTACAACTGGGACAACTTCGGCGTCTGGTCAACATCGGTCCAGGCCGCCTGGGCCTGCGACGGAGTGGGCAGCTATCCCTATCCGGTCAGCACCCTGGCGTCGAATCAAGATCCCTGCGACGCCGGCTACTACGGAGGCGGAGGCTTGCGCAAGGATGAGATTGGCGGCCTGACCTACAAGCAGGCCTTCGGCGCACACTGGACAACGAAGTTCATCGCCTATGGCCATCACGACGACGGCCGCGGGTTGTGGTTCACGCCCTACCTGCCCACCTACAACAACATCTTCGCCACATCCCCGACCATCGTTTCGCCCATTTCGCTGCGTACCTCCGAGTACCAGATCAGCCGCGGCGGTTTTATCGGCTCGGCCGCTTACGAGACCTCGCGCAACAAGTTGGAGTTCGGTTTCTGGTTCGAGGGCGAGCGCTGGAACCTGGCCCGCCGCTTCTACGCCACCAGCCTCACGGCCCCGCTGCACTCGCTTTATGCGTTTCCGTCCAACCCCTTCTATACGCAGTGGGAGTACATCTTCGACACCACGGTCTACGATGCGCACGTGCAGGACGTGTACAAGTTCAACGACAAGTTGTCCGTGGCCGCGGGCTTCAAGGTGGAGGAAACCACCACCAACGGCAGTCTCTCGCCCACCTTCACGTCCAGCCCTGGGTACACGGCCGGGACCTACGCGCAGGGCCAGCTAACTTCCGGCAAGCCGATCCTGCCCCAGTTCGGCGCAAACTACAAGCTCGACAAACAGAACGAAATCTTTGGCGACGTGGCCTACAACGTGCGCTCGTATGTACCCGGCGGCTATGGCTTCGGCAACTCGCCCTGGGGAACCACGCAGGCTGGCTTCGACGCGCTCAATTCCTCA
>CAVXOO010000195.1:0-4804 GCA_963762945.1 uncultured Acidobacteriaceae bacterium
CAGTGTGGAGATCTCTTCGAGGTCGAATACCCTGGCTGGAGCCAGCGCGGCGGGCACGACCGGCCGAATCCGGGCGCACTGAAATGGTTGTGGAGGGAGCGGCGCTGCTCGGGCGAGGCGCTTGACGAGTCGGGCGTGTGGCGTTTCCGCGAGCTGCTGCCGATTCTGGATAGCTTTGGCAATGCGGTGTCGCTGCGCGAAGGCAACACCCCGCTTTATCGCTTGCCGCGCGCCTCGAAGGCCTTGGGTATCGATCGCATCTTTGCCAAGCACCAGGGCATGAATCCCACCAGCTCGTTTAAAGACACGGGCATGACGGCGGCGCTCAGCGTGGCCAAGGAGCGGGGATTCGATTGGGTGGCCTGCGCCTCAACCGGCAACACCTCGGCGGCGATGGCGGCCTACGCGGCGCGCGCGGGCATGCACAGCCTGGTCCTGATTCCCGAAGGCAAAATCGCCTGGGGCAAACTTTCGCAGGCCATGGATTACGGCGCAATGACCTGCCAGTTGAAGACTGACTTCGACGGCTGCCTGAATGTGCTCACCGAAATCGTGAAGCAGGCGCCGATCTACCTGCTGAATTCCGTAAATCCCTACCGGCTGGAGGGCCAGAAGACGCCGGCCTTCGAGATTGCCGAGGCGATGGACTGGAATGTTCCCGACCACCTGATTGTTCCCGGCGGCAACCTGGGCAACAGCTCGGCGCTGGGCAAGGGCTTCCGCGAAATGCGCGAGCTGGGACTGGTGACGCGCATGCCGAAGATTTCGGTGATCCAGGCGGCGGGTGCGAATCCGCTGGTGCAGAGCATGGCCAAGAGTCACGGCACGACGATCGAGCCCGTCGAAGCGCACACCCGCGCGACGGCCATTCGCATCGGCAATCCGGCCTCGTGGCGCAAGGCCGCCAAAGTGATTGAAGAGAGCGGCGGCTGGTGCCTGGATGTAACCGAGGCGGAGATTGCCATTGCCAAGGCGGAGATCGGCGCGGAGGGCCTCGGCTGCGAGCCGGCTTCGGCCGTGACGCTCGCTGGCCTCAAAAAGCTGCGCGCGCAGGGAGTCGTCCGGTCGAGCGAGACGGTGGTTCTGGTGCTCACTGGGCACACGCTCAAGGACGCCGACTACACCATCGACTTCCATCGCGGAACTCTGCTGACGGATGACGAGAAAAAGGGACCCGGTTCGGACGTGGCCGCGGAGATCGAAGCCCTTCGGCGCGACGCCATCACGCTCGATGCCACGCCGGATGCGGTTCTGGCCGCATTGAAGGGCAAAGTGGGATGAGCGACGAAGATGCCATGCGCGGAATCCGCCTCCGCCTGCCCGCCACCTCGGCCAATCTCGGCCCTGGGTTTGACGCCGTGGCCGTGGCTCTCGATTTTGCGTTGGAGATCGAGGCCGAGCCGGCGCAGGAGTTTTCGATTTCGGCAACGGGGCGCGATGCGGAGCGTTGCGGGCGGCTCGAGGACAACCTGATTCTCGAAATCTACAAGGACCTGCTCGCGGCCAATGGGAAGCCGATCGTCCCGCTGGTGCTCAAAATGAGCAACGGGATTCCGCTGGGCATGGGATGCGGGTCGTCGGCGGCTGCGCGGCTGGCGGCGATTGCGCTCGCCGTGCACTTTGGAAAATTAGATTGGGATACGGACCGCGTGCTCGAAGAGGCGTACGCACTCGAGGGGCATCCGGACAATGTGGCGGCATGCTGGCTGGGCGGATTTGTGAGCGCGGTGTGCGAAGGCCGGCAAGTGCGCGCGACTCGTGTCAACCCGCCCGACGAGTGGCGGGCCATTGTCGCCTTGCCAGCCGAGCCTCTCGCAACCAGCAAAGCGCGCGCGGTGCTGCCTGCCACCTACGCGATCGAAGACGTGGTCGCGAATCTGCAATCGGCGGCGGTTCTGGGGCTGGCCTTTGCCCAGGCGCGCGGCGATCTGCTGCGCCTGGCGATGCACGACCGGATTCATCAGCCGTATCGCGCCCCGTTCTGCCCGCTCCTGCCGCTTTTGCTCCCTCTGGCGGGCGAAAACGGCATTCTGGGAGTCGCCCTGAGTGGTGCCGGACCGGCGGTTTTGGCGGTCGTCGATGGCGAAGCGAGTCTGCCGGCGGCCGCCTCCGCGATCCGGAGAGCGACGGAGAATCGCGCCGCGGCGGAACTGACCCTCTGCCGGTTTTCGCGGATTGGCGCCGGTCAAATAATTGACAGGAAATAACTTCCGCGATGAAATTGCCCGGATTCAGCAGCCAGGCAGAGCGTTATCAACCAGTGAAGACGGTTGATGATGTGGATACTCACCTGTCGGTTACAGAGAGTCACCTATCCGTGTTATTACCTCGGCCATTACCAGAGTTTGCTTGATATTTATCGATTAAACAACTACATTCGCACCGTGAGCAGTTCTGGGGGAGGGCTGCTCTAGCGCCCGTGATCCTTTTGGGATCCGGGCGCTTCTATTTGAGCGCGACGTGGTTCTACTCGGGCTTCGAGAGCGCGGGTCTCCCCTGGTTTCGCACGCGTCGGGGGGCGAACAGTCCCTAGAGTCTCAGGATGCGACTTTGCGCGGCGCTTGCGCATCGGATACGTATACGCTCTCCTGTAAAATGAGCGATGCGGGTAATTGCGAGGAGGATCATGGCTGGGCAAGGTGTTTTGGAAGTGAACGACGCGAATTTCGACCAGGAAGTGCTGCAAAGTGAGCAGCCGGTGCTGGTGGATTTCTGGGCCACTTGGTGCGGCCCGTGCAAGGCAATTGGACCCATCGTTGAGGGCGTGGCGGCAGCGCATGCCGGCAAGCTGAAAGTGGCCAAGGTGAATGTGGACCAGAATGGCGCGACACCGTCGCGTTACGGAATCCGCGGCATTCCGACTCTGCTGTTTTTCAAGGGCGGGAAAGTGGCCGACCAGATTGTGGGTTACGTGGCGCAGGATGTGATTGAAGAGAAGGTGCAGCGGCTACTTGCATAAGCCGCGCATTTTGGCCTTCGGAAGGAAACAAGGCTCGGGCAGGTCGCCCGGGCCTTTTCTTTTTGCTTCTATCTCAAGGAGCAGGTGAAAATCTCCGACCTTGTCCACGCCCGCGCACGTTTACGACGCAGCATCTGCAAACCCGCGCCGGCCAGCGCTTCGAGATCGCCGCCTCGGGCGTGATCGAGAAGATGCCGATCCTGATCTCCGAAGCGGGGGAGATCCACGGGCTGACCTATGAACAGGCCCAGGGCATCTTTGCCATGCATGTTACTCCCCAGCCCGACGGCCGGGTGCAGTTGGAATTGGTGCCGGAGATCCATCACGGCGAGAACCGGCAACACATGGTGGGCGAGCAATCGATTTTCCGCCTGGAGACCGGCCGGGCGAAGCGGGCCTTCGACGAGTTGAAGTTGACTGCCGTGATGGGCCCGGGAGCGATGCTGCTCTTGGGCAGCCAGCCGAATCGCCAGGGGAGCCTGGGCCACTACTTCTTTTTGGAAAGCAACGGCCGCGATGACCGGCTCGATCAGAAGCTGATTCTCGTGCGGTTGTGCCAGACGCAGCACGACGATCTGGTCTCGCCCGGCCCGCTGCGGCTCGGGCAGTAGCCCACCGTTAGGGGGTTGAAGTCGCCGAAAGATTGATCATTGCGGCACTTACGGTGAATTATACTCTTTATCGCACACTCGATCCACGCCCATTGACTTGTGGCCGAATCTTGCGTAAGCTAGAGGGTTTCGGAACCAGTTGCACGCCAGCGTAGCTTCAATCGGCAGAGCACCGCATTCGTAATGCGGGGGTTAGGGGTTCAACTCCCCCCGCTGGCTCTTCGGCAGGAACCTCGTAAAATAGACGAGGTTCTCTGATTTTGTGCCAGCGGCAATTCAGCCCGGCCGCGCGGAACGTCAAGAGGTAGCAGATCGATGGTCACGAGCGTGGAATTCGACGTCAAGCAGGCGATTCTGGTCAATGGTCCCTTCGGTCCCGCCGAAGTCAAACAGATTCGCGAGGTGATGTCCAAGGATCATGTGAATTTCCAGCGACTGCGTGACGCCGTTAATGAGTTGCAGGGCAAGGAGGAGCAAACTCCGGCCAGCATGGTCCGACTGGGGGTGGCCTCTACCTCTTGGGACGTTACTATCGGGCTTCCGAAGTGCTTCGACAGGCCGATGGCGGGGCGATGGCGCATTTCTACCTGGCCAAGTCGCTGTTTGCCCGGGGCATTTCGGAAGCCGTCGAAAGCTACCTGTCGGCGGAAAAGGCCGGCTACGACGTGAGCCAATGCTCCCTGGGCCGAGCCGAGGCCCTGCGCTATGCCGGCAATCCGCAGGCTGCTCTGACCGTGCTGGACAACCTCTTTGGGGCGGTCGAACACACCGCCGAGTATCTTTACCAGCGCGGGGCCACGGTGGCGGCGCTTTGCTTGGTGGTAACCCGAAAGAAGTGATCGCCCTGTACGAGCGGGCCGTCGAGGCCGATCGCAGTCATCCCGGCGCACTCTTCGGATTGGCCCTGGAGAACGACCGCTACGGAAACGACGACACGGCACTGGAGTATTACCGGCGGGCCGCGGCGGCGTTTCCGGCGCATGTCGGTTCGCTGCTGAATCTCGGTTTGCTCTACGAAGATCGCGACCAGTACGAGAAGGCCGCGCAGTGCTACCAGCGGGTGCTGGATGCCTATCCCGACCACGCCCGGGCCGCGTTGTTCTTCAAGGACACCGAGGCCACGCACGAGCAGTTCTATGACGACGATGCCGTCAAGAAGCGCGATCGCATGGGCCAGGTGCTCAGCATTCCCGTGTCCGACTTCGAACTTTCGGTCCGCAGCCGGAATTGCCTG
>CAVXOO010000196.1:0-5922 GCA_963762945.1 uncultured Acidobacteriaceae bacterium
GACGAGAACTGCGCCAAGTGTCATGGCAGCGACGCAGAAGGGCGGCATGGCCGGCCGAGCCTACGCAGCCAGCGTGTGGCCCTGGCCAGCGATGGCGAATTGGCCTGGCTGCTTCGCAACGGCAGCCTCGGCAAAGGAATGCCTTCGTGGAGTTCCCTGCCCGAGCCGGAACGCTGGCAGCTCATCGCCTATCTGCGCAGCCTGCCTCGCGACGGTGCATCCGCAGCTACGGTCAATCACTAGAGAGATGCCCGCCAAAAACAATGGCGGGAGAAGCTTCAAGCTTCTCCCGCCACGGCTGCCTCCGCCGTCTCTTGCGCTACGCGTAAATCCCGCGCTGCTTGATGGTGAACGCGACGCGATCGATGGCCAGCATGTAAGCCGCGATGCGATTGTTCACGCCATGTGCCTCGGCGTAGCGCACCACGTCTTCGAAACTGTCGCGCAGAATGCCTTCCAGTTGTTCGTTGACCACGGCCTCTTTCCAGAAGTATCCCTGGCGATCCTGCACCCACTCAAAGTAGCTGGCGGTGACGCCGCCGGCGTTGGCCAGAATATCGGGCACGATGAAGATGCGTTTTTCGGCCAGGATCTCGTCGGCCACGGCAGTGGTGGGACCGTTCGCGCCCTCGACCACGATCTTGGCCTTGATCTTGTCCGCGTTGCGGCTGGTGATCACGTTCTCCGTCGCCGCCGGGATCAGTATCTCGCACTCCGACACCAGCAGTTCGTCGCTGGGCATGGCCTCTGCGCCGCGAAAACCGAGAATCGTGTTGTTGCGGTACTTGTACTCGAGCAGTTGGTGAATGTCGATGCCGGCAGGGTTGAACAATCCGCCCTCGCGCTCGGCGATGCCGATGATCGAGTAGCCGCGCTCCTGCAACAGCCGCGCCGCATTCGATCCCACGTTGCCAAAGCCCTGAATGATGACGCGGCAGCCTTCAACCGACATGCTCAAGTAGCGCAGGCTCTCATCGCACATCACCTTCACGCCGCGGCCTGTGGCCTCAATGCGCCCCTGCGAGCCGCCGATATTGATCGGCTTGCCCGTCACCACCGCGGTCACGGTCTGCCGCATGTGCATGGAGTAGGTATCCATGATCCACGCCATGGTCTGCTCGTTGGTATTCACGTCCGGCGCCGGCACATCTTTTTCCGGCCCAATAAACTCGATGATCTCGGAGGTGTAGCGGCGCGTCATGCGCTCCAGCTCGCCGCGACTCATCGTCTTCGGGTCGCAGATCACTCCGCCCTTGGCGCCGCCAAAGGGAATGTTCACCACCGCGCACTTCCACGTCATCCAACTGGCCAGTGCGCGCACCTCGTCCAGCGTCACATCCGGCGCGTAGCGGATGCCGCCCTTGCAGGGACCGCGCGCGATGTTATGCTGCACGCGAAAGCCCGTAAAAATGTCGATCATGCCGTTGTCGAGCATCACCGGAAAGTGCACAATGATCTCGCGCTGCGGCGAGCGCAGCACCTTCCAAAGCCCTTCGTCCAGGTTCAATTTGCGCGCGGCAAAATCGAAACGCGCGTGCTGCGCTTCCCAGGGATTGATCTCCTGGTCGAGTGATACTTGTGGGGATCCCGTTGCCATAAGCCTCTCCATCTCCTGCCGCGTATCCGTTCCTCGATCGAGCCGGAATGCAGCCCCGTTCACCCAGCTTATCGGCGCGGCCGCCAATCCGCCAGAGTTTTTGCGTCCCAGGCTGCTTCTCCTGCGCGACCCAAAAGTAATATCTGCCGCCCAGGGGCCGGTCAAAACGCCGCGCAAAGCCAAACCTCAGTGAGTCTAGGCCGGTAGCCGATTCCCGTCAAGCCGCGCCGAATCCGGTTAGGAAACCCCTCGCCGCCAGTTTCCCTTTGCTTCTCGCAACGTCCTGGATTAAGCCTGCTGCCGGGACGGCCGTCGCAGCAACACGATCCTGCCACCAGTTACACTTGAGCTGTGAACGCTTCAACAGTGAACGTCTCAAGCCGCACCGCCCATCCCTCGCGCAAGGAGTTTCTGGCTCTCAGCCGGACGCACACCCTCGTCCCCGTCTGCCGCACCCTTTTGGCCGACCTCGAAACTCCGGTTTCGGCTTTTCTGCGCGCGGCCTGGGGCCAGCGTGAGTGCTTCCTTCTGGAGTCCGTCGAGGGCGGCGAGCAGGTGGGCCGCTACACCTTCATCGGCTTCACGCCCTTCAAACGCATCGTCGCGCGCGGCCGCGAGATCGCGATCACCGAAGGCCGCAAAACCACGCACATTGAGGGCGACATCTTCGCCGTGCTGCGCGACGCGCTTGGCGGCCACAAGCCTGCGCGGTTGGCCGGCCTGCCTCCGTTCACCGCCGGAGCGGTTGGGTTTTTCGCCTACGACGCCGTGCGCCAGATCGAGCGCCTCCCCGCCCTCGCCAAGGACGAGCTCGGCATTCCCGACGCCTGCCTGCTCTTCTTCGACGAGGTGCTGGCCTTCGATCACGTGCGCAAGGAGATCTCGCTGATCGCGACCGCCGACGTTTCGCGCGGCAACGCGTCTGCGGCCTATGATCGCGCTATCAAGCGCCTCGACAAGCTTGAAAAGACGCTTACGCTCCCACTGCCTCGTCCAAAACCAGGAAAAAGTTCAAAGCCCCAAAAATACGGCAAGCTCAAGGTCAAGTTCCGCACGCCCAAGAGCAACTTCCTCGCCGCCGTCGAACGCACCAAGGAGTACATCCGCGCCGGCGACGCATTCCAGGTCGTGCTTTCGCAGCGCTTCGATGTCGAGCCCGGCGTTAACAGTTTTCAGGTCTATCGCGCGCTGCGCACCGTCAATCCCAGCCCCTACATGTTTTTCCTGCGCTTCGATCCGGAGGGGCCGCTGGGCGGGCTTCCACGAATCTCCTCCAAAAAGTCAAAAGGTCCGGAGGGACCCCTTGAAATCGCCGGATCGTCGCCGGAACTGCTCGTCCGCGTGCACCAGGGCAAGGTCGAATACCGTCCCATCGCCGGCACGCGTCCGCGCGGCGCAACCGAAGCCCTGGACAACGCCCTCGCCGAAGAGATGATGCACGATGAAAAGGAGCGCTCCGAGCACGTCATGCTGGTCGATCTTGGCCGCAACGACGTGGGCCGCGTGAGCAAGTTCGGCAGCGTCAAGGTCGACAAGCTCATGTTCGTCGAGCGCTACTCGCACGTGATGCACATTGTCAGCTCCATTGAAGGCCAGCTCCGCCCCGACCTCACCGCCATTGACGCACTGCGCGCCTGCTTCCCTGCCGGCACGCTCTCCGGCGCGCCCAAAGTCCGCGCCATGGAGATCATCGAGGAGCTTGAGCCCGCCCGCCGCGGCGCTTACGGCGGCGCAGTTCTCTACGCCGACTTCTCCGGCAACCTCGACTCCTGCATCGCCATCCGATCGATGCTTTCGATCGGCGGCAAAGGCTCGGTGCAGGCCGGCGCCGGCATCGTCGCCGACTCCGTCCCCGAGCTCGAACACCAGGAGTCCATCAACAAAGCCCAGGCCGTCCTCCGCGCCATCGAACGCGCACGGACGATGTAGCGCGCCCTTTTGCTCCTCGATATGCGCGATGCCATAAAATGAAAATGCGTAACGAGCGCGATGCGCGGCCATCCCCCGGCAAGCGCCGAACGAAGGATTGCCAATGCGACTGGGTCTCTTGCTCCATTTCCCCCTCATGTCTATGCTTCTTGCCGGGCTCGCGTACGCGCAGCCTTCCGGCGGACCCTATGGCCCCATCGACCAGCATTACGAAATCCCCAAGGCGGGCACGGTCTACTACGTTGCGCCGGACGGAAAAACCGATGCCGCCGGAACCGATCTCGACCATCCCACCACGATCGAATCCGCCATTGACCGCGTCGTGACCGGCGACGCCATCGTCCTGCGCGATAATGTTGTACTGTCCTGCTGCTTCGTTTCGTTACGTCTGTGCTGTCCACGTTGCCGCAGAAAGTCTGCCGTCTTCCAGGATAAACCTTCTTGAAGTTTTTGCAGCTTCGCATACAGCAGAGTAATGATGCAGTCAAAGACCGGGCACCACCAGACGTGTTTTGTCGAAGACTGTGGAAGCGCATCTCGTGGTGGAAAAGGGGTTGATGGCTTCCTTTTTGGCGGCTGTGGCCAACAACAGTCTTTCTTGAAGTCGTACCACCTGAGCCGACGAGCGAATTGCCCTCCACAATGTTTGTGTCGAGGTTGGAAAGCGGTTGGTCGGATTTGCAGTGTGAAGCCATAGGGCAAGCCGAGCGGATCTTCCACTGACACAGTAAGTAATATCGCCGCGCCGGAGTGCTCAAGCAAAATACCCCGAATTTCATGGTCAGCTTTGAACTCGAAGAGCTCCTCGCGCTTTCCCCGTTACCAGCGCGAGTTCACGTTGCACACGCCGCCGCTCGCGCAAAAGGTATTCCAGCGTGAATCAGGGAACACGCCGAACCGCCAAAGCGGGATCGAGCACAGTAAATGCGTCTAATCGGTCACGGAAAGCGCGGACAGCCTTGTATGCTTCGTGGCACATTCTCACTTCGAAGGTTCGCGGGCAACTTGTTTCACGGGATCGCTTCGAAGCGCAGCGATGCCTTACGACGTTCAAAGGCTTGTGCCGCTTTCCGTGACCGATTAGACGCATTTCTCGTATCTCGAATTCGCTTGTTGCGGCACGTTCCTAATTCACACACTCAATACCTTTTGCGCCGAGCGGCAGCATGCTGACTGAACTCGCGCTGCATAAGTAGGAGAAACACAAGGAGCTGCTTCGAGTTCAAAGCTGACCATGAAACCGGCATATTTTGTTCTAAGAAACATTTTCAGCACGTGGACATCAACGCCGCGTCAGTGGAGATCGCTCGGCTTGCCCTATGGCTTCACACCGCAAAATCCGACCAAATCACTTTCCGATTTTCGACGGCTTCTGGAGCAATTCGCTCCAGTTCGGCTCCGAGTGTACGGGGCCCCGAGAAAGACTGTTGGTTCTCACCGCGCACCAAATACAACCCCTTCGACTACGAGACGCGCTTCCCGACAGTCTTCGACGAAGCGCGCTCCGGCGGTGCCGCTTTGACTGCATCATTGGCAATCCGCCGTATGTGAAGCTGCAAAACTTCAAGAAGGTTTCCTGCCTGAGACAGCAACTTTCTGCCGGAACGCTATAACAAATCGGTTTTTTTTTTTGACGGGTCCGTTTTTGCTCTCAAGGAAAGAATAATTATGTTTGACCGTGAGGTCCCGCCCCCAAACAGCAGGGCACCGGGCCGGCTCTGAAATCGTGTCTTTACAAAATTGCCCCGCCGCGACAGGCGCTCGCGAATTTTTGCGGATACTCGCCCCGGCGACGAACAGCCGGTCACACCGTCCCAAACAAAGAGCGTTTCTGGGAACCCTGATTTCTGCGGGGACCCCGATAAAGCTCCACCCATCAAACAGTACCCGGAACAAGGGGTTGAGGCCCACCTACATACCTTCTCCTGGTAGCATCCCTTTTAGACGCGGACGAACCCAACGTCACAGCATTATGTGCATGAGGCTGCGGAAATACCGATCAGACGAGCGAATCCTCTCTCGGTCTGCTCCGCGGTTCCGAACCTGGTCCCGGACATTAAGCCAGCAGCCTGAGGCGAGCGTCCTGGAACGTCAAGTTCGCCTCTCTTCGTATTTTTTCAGTTTGAAATAGGCTCCAGCAGGAATAAAAATCTTGCTGCCCGCGCGCACCGGCACGGCCCAGCCTGACGTCATGCCTGCTTGAGCGCGGCGGCAGGATGCGGGCGCCTCGGCCAGGTCGGTCACCCACTGCCGTCCCTCTTCCATGCACGCTCCGGCAACTCGCTTGTGCCGGCGAGCGTCACCATGCTGCCTTGGATGAGACCGCTCCACGGCCGGGCGCTCCCCACCGTACCGGACTGATGTTTGTGCTCCAGCGCCCGACCACCCATAACAAT
>CAVXOO010000197.1:0-8731 GCA_963762945.1 uncultured Acidobacteriaceae bacterium
GACCGAGGCTCTCGGCCACGCGCACGTGCCACTCGCGGCGCACCACCGTGCCTGGAACCGGCGACTGCGACAGGATGTGGCCGGCGGCAACGTCGCCAGAATAGTAGCGATTGTCTACATCGAGATTCAGCCCCAGGCCCGCGGTCTCGCGCAGGGCATCGGCTACGGTCATGTCTTTGAGCGCAGGCACCTGCACTTCGGCACCGTGAATGGCGAATTGCATGGTGACGATGGCGGACAACAGCGCCACAGCCACGAGCAGTAGAAGCAGCGAGGCTACTTGAACGACGTTGGCAATGGCGCGTGTGTTCATGAGTTCGGATCGAGGGCGTAAACCGAGCCGCAAGCCCTATCGGGTATTATCCCCCACCGGCTCGGGGATGGACGGCAACGCGATGCACAGCAAAGGACTGGCGCGCCAAATACCCGCGCAGATTGCTGGTTTGACAAGGCTCATCGCGCGTACTAGCATGAACGCCGAATTGCAGACGAATTGATTTGCTGGATACGAACCCTGCCACATCCACGGAATCCTCGGTTTCAGCCTGATCGATCCGAGCCAGTAACTACATTGCCCAGCCGTCAACGGGAGTGCGTGTTTCGAGCGGCGGACCGCACGCCGGGCCAATTTCGCCGCAGTTTTTTCGAGGTGCAAAATGCATTGCAGGTCTCTGATGGTCACGTTTGTTCTTTCCCTTGCCGCTGCGGCCGGCGTTCATGCTGCTCCTGCTGCCGATGCGAACGCCGCGCCGGCGCGACCGAAGATTACCGGTATCTCGCACCTTGCGGTCTACACTTCGAATCCCGCGGCTACCGATCACTACTACCGCGAGGTGATTGGCCTGGTGAAGCTGCCCGATCCTGAGAGTCCACGGGGCGTGCGCTACGCACTCAGCGACACGCAGTTTATCGAAGTGTTGCCTTTGCCGGCTGGACAAGGGATCAACCGGCTGGACCACGCCGCATTCAATACGGATAATGTCGAGCAGTTGCGCCGCTATCTGACCGCAAATCACTGGAAGACTCCCGATAAAGTTGAGAAGGGTTCCGACGGCAGCTCGTGGTTTGAGGTTTTGGATCCGGAAGGCAACAAGATTCAGTTTGTGCAGCCCGCTCATCCGGGCAAGCCGCTTGCTGCGCCGAACGCCATCGGCCATCACATCATCCACATCGGGTTCATGGTGCACTCGCGCGAGGCGGAAGATAAGTTTTACCGCGCGCTGCTGGGTTTCCGTCCGTATTGGTTTGGGGGCATGCACGACGACAAGATTGACTGGGTGAGCCAGCAGGTTCCCGACAGTCACGACTGGCTGGAATATATGCTGGTTGACGATCCTGGGCCGGGGATTCCGGCGAGCATGACGCAGCGGACGCTTGGAGTGCTGGACCATCTTTCGATCGGCGAAGTTTCTGTTGACGATTCGTTTGCGAAGCTGAAGGCCAGCGGCCTGCTGGCCGGCGTGGACGCGATGACGCATACGCAGATCGGCAGGGATGGCAAGGGACAATACAATCTCTTCGATCCGGATGGCATTCGCCTGGAGCTGATGAACTTCCACGCTACGGAGAAACCGTGCTGCTCTGCGTTCACGGCTGATGATCCCGCTGAATAACTTCAACCGAGAAATCGCGCTCGAACGCAGTGATCGAAGAGAGGAATTCGGCGATGGATGATCTTACGCGGCGAAGGTTTCTTGGGCAGGCCAGCGCCGGGGCAGCTTTGCTGGCTTCAGCTTGTTTTCTGAGAGCGGGCTCCGCAAAGAGGGCGCTCGGCATCCAGTTATACACGGTATTAGCAGATATGAAGCGCGACGCGCAGGGAACGCTCCAGGCGCTGGGGAAGATCGGGTATCAATACGTCGAAGCGTACGATCTGGGCGGGCAGACGCCCCAGCAGTTCCGTAAGGCTCTGGACGACGCCGGACTGAAATGCCCCAGCACGCATGGAAACTATGCGGGCGCGGACCCGACGCCGCAGTTCGACGCAGCGCTCGCCATCGGCGCTAAATATGCGGTCAGTTCCATGCTGATGACGAGTGTTGTCCGGGACGGACCAGACCACTATGGCGCAAATTCGGATCTCACCGAAGACGATTTCAAAAAGATGGCGGCACTGGCGAATGCGATCGGCGCCAAGGCCAAGAAAGCCGGCATTCAGTACGCTTATCACAACCATAACTTCGAGTTCATGAAGTTTGCAGATGGCCGCACGGGTTATCAAATCGTGCTCGAAGAGACCGATCCGGAATTGGTGAAGCTGGAACTCGACTGCGGCTGGATGGCAGTCGCGGGAGCGAGCCCAGCGGATTACTTACGCACTTATCGCGGACGTTATCGCATGATTCATGTGAAGGACTTTCTGCCCGTGAAAGCAACGACGACGGCACTTTTTGGCTCTGGTCGGCCAAGTGGAACCGAACTTGGCCGCGGCTATATCGATTACAAGCCGATCTTTGCCGCCGCCGAGTATCTCCGGAGTTGAATACTACTTATCCGAGCAGGAGCCACCTTTTACCGATATGACACCGCTCGAGGCGGCGCGGGCTAACTACGAATATATGTTATCGATCTAAGATAGAAGATTGCAGCCATGTGCGGTTTCGCGCGCGACCGTATGGTGGTAGTGCGTCAGGCAGATTGCATGTTATCTATTGCACCGTGTGGTGAACTGCGTCTATCTCTTCCGCCCACTCAAGCGGGCTGGACCTTTTGAATTACACCGCTTTCCCCGGGCTCGCGCCCGGGGCTACCGTCTGACGCCCGCTTCGCGGGCTCTGTGCCCGCCGCGGTATAGCCTCGGAGATCTTTCACCTAATACTCTGGCTATGCGGAATGGCTCACAATCGCATCAATGCGGGCAAGCTCGGTGGTTGAGAGGGCAAGATTGTTGAGGGCGGCAACATTCTGCTCGATCTGCTCGACGCGGCTGGCGCCGATAAGTGCCGAAGTTACCCGGCCATCGCGCAACACCCAGGCCAATGCCATTTGCGAAAGGCTCTGATCGCGCTCTCCAGCCAATTGGTTCAAGGCTCCGATCTGGGCCAGACGGCGATCGTCGATGTCGTGCTTTTTAAGAAAGCCGTGCGGCTTTGACGCGCGGGAATCGGCAGGGATGCCGTCGAGATAGCGGCCGGTGAGTAAACCCTGCGCCAGCGGACAGAAAGCGATCGATCCTATACCGTGTTCGCCCAATGCGTCGAGCAACCCTTCTTCCGGAGTGCGATTGAAGATCGAGTACTTGGGCTGATTAATGAGGCAGGGAGTGCCCAGTTCACTGAGGACCTTGGCGGCAGCTCTGGTTTGCGCGGGATTGTAGTTGGAAATGCCTGCATAAAGCGCCTTGCCGGAGCGTACGGCACGATCAAGTGCGGACATGGTCTCTTCGAGGGGCGTGGCGGGATCGGGACGGTGGGAATAGAAGATATCGACGTATTCCAGACCCATGCGCTTGAGGCTTTGATCCAGACTGGAGAGCAGATACTTGCGCGATCCCCAGTCACCATAGGGACCCGGCCACATATCATATCCGGCTTTGGTGCTGACTACTAGCTCGTCGCGATAAGGCTTGAGGTCAAGACGAAGAATCTCGCCGAAGTTACTTTCCGCGCTGCCCGGAGGCGGGCCGTAGTTATTGGCCAGATCGAAGTGAGTAATGCCCAGATCGAAAGCGCGGCGCACCATGGCGCGTCCGTTCTCAAAGACATCCACACCGCCGAAGTTATGCCATAAGCCGAGGGAGATGGCCGGAAGTTGGATGCCGCTCTTTCCACAGCGGCGGTATTGCATGGTCTGGTAACGGGATTCGTTTGCTAGATACAAAGGTCCTCCTAAAGGGTGCGGAGTCAGGAATTTCAGATCCGGGGTGTGGCGCAATCATTATAGTCGAACAGCGAAAATGGCCTGCGAGCCCAAGCAGTTTGCGCCCAAATCGAAGAGCGTTGCCGAAACTTGACTGCATGTGAGAGACTTGCTCGTCTTCTCATTCAGTTCAATCGTTTGCGCGAGGCAAAAGATGTATCTCATGTTCCCGAATTCGCTGACTTGTCACTGCGGCCGTGCATTGCTCCTATTAACTCTTTCAGCCGGTATTCTGGCTGGCCCTGCGGTCTGGGCCCAGGGAGGGGAGACGCCCGTGACGTCTATTAAGGTGGACCAGGTGGGTTACCCGCTGCATGGGCCGAAGGTAGCCCTGGTGAGCGTTCCCGCGAAGACGTTTGAGATAAGGCGCGTCGGCGATGGTCAGGTGGTGTTCGAAGGAAAGATGGGGCCGGCGCAGTTTGACCCGGATTCCGGAGACACGGTTGAGGCTGCGGATTTCTCGGGGTTGCAACAGGCCGGAGATTTTTACGTGCAGGTTCCCGGCGTGGGCCGGAGCTGGGATTTTCACACCGGCGACAACGTATTTGACCGCACCTATTACCTGGCGATGCGCGCTTTCTATGGACAGCGCTGCGGGACGGCAGTGGATCATTGGAGCGGAGTTTCCCGGCTACTCCCATGCAATTTGTCATCAGCATGGAGTGTTTCATTCAAGCTCAGGAGAGACGGGCGAGCGCGATAACATTGGGGGCTGGCACGACGCGGGCGACTACGGACGCTACATGGTGAACTCTGGGGTGACGACGGGAACGCTTCTGTGGACGTGGGAGTTATTCGGGACAAAGATCGAGCGTATCGAACTTAACATTCCGGAGACCGGAAACGGCACGCCCGACATTCTGAATGAAGCGCGGTGGAATCTGGAATGGATGCTGAAGATGCAGGACAGCGACGGGGGCGCGTGGCAGAAGCAGAGCAGCGAACGCTTCCCCGGTTTCATCCCTCCCGAAGCCGATACGCTGCCAAGCGAGGTGATCGGGACCGGTTCCGCACCCTACAAGAGCACGTGCGCCACGGCCGATCTGGCGGCGGTGGGCGCCATTGCGGCGCGGGTTTATCTGCCATTCGACAAGCAGTTTGCCGAACGCGCGCTCGATGCGGCGCGCCGCGCCTGGGAGTGGACGGAAAAGTATCCGAACGTGACATACAGAAACCCGCCGGGCATTTCAACCGGTGAATACGGCGATGGAGATTGCAGTGACGAGCGGCTGTGGGCCGCGGCGGAGCTTTGGCGCACGACGGGAGAATCGGCGTATCAGCAGTTTTTCCTGAGCCAATACTCCCGGTATCTTTCCCACCTTGATCCGCCGCTCGATAGTGACTGGAGCGATATGTCTCCGATGGCTTTGGAGAGTTATGCCCTGTCGCGGCGCAAAGACGTAGATAAGAATGCGCAGGCGGCAATCCGGGAACGGATTTTGGCCGCGGCACGAGCGACGCTGGCGACCACCCGCGCCCATCCTTACCGCATGAGCCTTAAGTCAGGGGATTTCCAATGGGGCTCAAATGGATTGGCGGCCGACTATGGAGTGAGACTGCTGATCGCCAACCAGATCGCGCCCAACCCGGATTTTGTGGATACCGCGCGCGACGACCTGCACTATCTTCTGGGGCGCAACACGTTTTCACTTTCGTGGGTGACGCAGGTGGGTGAACATGCCGCTCTGCATCCGCACCATCGGCCGAGCGCGTCAACGAAGCTGCCGTGGCCGGGGCTGCTCTGTGGCGGGCCCAATGCGGGCCGGCAGGATCCGGTGCTGGCAGCGCTACCCAAGAATCTGCCGCCAGCGAAGGTGTATGCCGACCAGCAGGCCTCTTACGCGAGCAACGAGATTGCGATCAACTGGCAGGCGGCGTTGGTTTTTCTTCTTGCAGGAGAGCTTCCTTAAGACGCCTGCGCACAGATTGCCGATGCCGCGGTTCAACTTCGCCGGGATCGCGCAAAAGGACAACGAGCCGGGCCTGAAGAATCCGTGTGAGCAAAACGGATCACATCTGACGCCACGGGGGTGGCGCGCTAGATCGTGCGCGCGCTTGGTTCAATTCGGATCATCCTGCCGCAACTGGCGAGCCAGTGACTACAAGCAGAAGAAGTTATGCCGCGCCGGTGGCATTGGACAGAACAAGATACGCATGGGGCGAGGCTTGGCAGTTGATCGGCAGCATGGTCCTGAGCGAACTTCTGGCACAGACTTCAACTGTGAATCATTCGGCAAGTTATAAGAGAAACGCCGGCACGCGGAGACGGGCGGGCGTATGCTTGAGAGAGTAGTCCCTTCCCGCCTTCTCGCCTTCGGCATTCCAGGCTTCGCTCCAGACGAGCATCTTTCAGGTACGCAACCGTACGACTGGAGCCGTCATGAGCGACGTCAAGAAAAGTGACGTGAAGAACCATCTGTCTCCGCGCAACCGCACGCAAATCCATTTGTGTTCTCTGGAGCGCGCGCCCGACGCAACTGGCTATTCGGTCGCCGAAGCGGATGCAGTCCAGGCAAGTCCGGTGAGTTTTGCCGAGGATTTCGTTCAAGAACATTCGTCTCCCGATACCGTCCTTGCGCAGGGCACACCCGATTTGGGCTCCTTCGGCCCGCAGGCGCCGGCGGCCTCCAAGAGCGTGCAACCTTGAATTTGCATTCAGTCTTCTTGCGCAGCGAATGCATCCTTCCGGATCGGTTAGACCCATGCCGTCAGCCGATCTGCAAAGAGTGGTCCGTTGTGGAAGAGATCCCCGCGCTAGTATTCGACACCATGGTCCGCCAAGCTGGCTGGCATTTCATGTGGCTGCAGGAGGCCAGTTCCCGGAGAGGCATTGGGTTAACGGAAGAAGCGGCGACCCGCCGCGCCTTGTCGCTTGCGCTCAAAGGAGTGTCGAAGCGATTCAACGCCGCGGAGCTGGATTTTATTGAGATCACAGAGTACCCGGGATTTCAGATCGCAAATGTCACAGTGCAGACTCTGCAGATTCAGCGGCACGCCTCGCTGAACATGGCTGTCGGGCAGAATCCCCAGCCCGTTCCAGCAAGATAAGCCGATGGGAGCGGCACAGGAGAGGCGGGTTCCGCACCGCTTCCAACGTACATCGGCAAACGCAACGTGCAGGGCATCGAAGCGCGGCCAGATTCCCAGTTGAAAGCAGGATAAAATGCCTCTCCATGAAACTATTGGTTCGCTCGGGCCGATTGAAGTACCCGCACCGTTGGCTGCGACGCCTGTAGTGCTCAAGGCCTGCACCCCGCCTTTGCCCACGCGCATTGCGTTTGTTGGAAATTACCTGCCACGCGAGTGCGGTATCGCCACTTTCACGACCGACCTTTGCAACGCTCTCACGGCCGAGTACGGCGAGGGACGCCTGTTTGCGATTCCCGTCAACGATCCCGATTCGCGCTACGACTACCCAGAGCAGGTGCGCCTGGAACTTACCCAGGAAGATATAACTTCCTATGAGCGAGCGGCGGAATTCCTTAACTTCAATGGCAACGATCTTGTCTGCCTGCAACATGAATACGGCATCTTCGGCGGCGCCGCGGGCCGCTACATTCTGGCATTGCTACGCAAGTTGAAGATGCCTTTGGTTACCACCTTGCATACGGTCCTGCGCGAGCCGGATGCAAATCAACGCATCGTGCTTGAAGAAATCGCACAGCTCTCGGATCGCCTGGTGGTGATGAGCGAGCTGGCTGCGCAACTTTTGCGCGAAGTGTATGCGGTTCCGGCCGGGAAAATCGACGTGATTCCACACGGCGTTCCCGACCTCCCATTCATGGACCCCAATTACTTCAAAGACCGCTTCGGTACGGAAGGTAAGTCGGTTCTGCTAACTTTCGGGTTACTGTCTCCCAACAAGGGAATTGAGAATGTCATCCGGGCACTGCCTGCGATTCTTGGCAGGCGTCCGGATGTGGTTTACATCGTCTCTGGAGTAACGCATCCACATATCCGCAAACGCGAAGGCGAGCGCTATCGCGAAGAACTGCAGGCTCTGGCGGAGCAGCTCGGCGTTTCGTCGCATCTGATTTTGAATAATCGCTTCGTGAGCGCCGAAGAGCTTGTGGAACATGTAGGCGCCGCGGATATCTACATCACTCCCTACCGGCATGAGGCGCAGGTTGTCTCCGGCACGCTGGCCATTGCGCTGGGCGCAGGCAAGGCAATCGTCTCGACGCCTTACTGGCACGCCAAAGAGTTACTTGCGGAGAAGCGAGGCGTGATTGTTCCATTCGAAAATCCGGAGGCCATTGCGCAGGCGGTTGTAGAACTGCTGGAAAACGATGCTGAACGCCACGCCATGCGGAAGCGGGCTTACCTTCATTCCCGTGGAACAACCTGGCAGAAGACGGCGCGGGCCTACATGGCGAGTTTCCAAAGCGCGCGGTTTGGACGATCACTGCTGCCAAGGGGCGCCCAACCAGGCGACGCGGCTGCGGATGCGATATCTTCAAAGGATGCCTTGCCCGTCCTGAATACCGCACATTTGTCGGCCATGACCGACGATACGGGCATGTTACAACACGCAATCTTCTCGGTACCAAATACGCGCGAGGGTTACACCACCGATGACAACGCGCGGGCGCTGATCGTATCCACTTATCTGGAGAATGCAACTTTGCCGGAACGCAAGGCTGAGCATCTGAATCTCTCCCGCCGGTATCTCAGCTTTCTCTGGCTTGCATTCCATTCAGACACAGGACGATTCAGAAACTTTCTAGGGTATGACCGCAAATGGCTGGAGGAAGTTGGATCGGAAAACAGCCACGGCAGAGCGATTTGGGCTTTGGGCAACGTGCTGGGCCGCTCGCAGAATGCCGGGTTGCGAGGAGCAGCGGGAAGACTTTTTCAAGCCGCCGTGCCTCGA
>CAVXOO010000198.1:0-4632 GCA_963762945.1 uncultured Acidobacteriaceae bacterium
TTGGTGGCATCGAGTTGAGCCGCTGGTATCCCGAGCTCAAGAACTGCACGCTCTGGTGCGCAACCGAAGTGATCACGCGCGAGCAGATCGACGCGGCGGCTAAAGTGCTGGCGGGAGTTGAGGTGGAGGCATAACGACCGAGAGAGAGGGCAAGGTCGCGGACGAGCGGAGGAACTGCAATTGGGATTCGATTTTGAAGCTCCGGATCAAAAGTGGGCCAACACGCGAAGACGGGGAAAGTTATCTTACATCCTCATTCGGGGCGTGGGGTTGGGCGCCCTATGGTTCGTAGCTAACCTCGTTCTGAGCCTCCTTTTCAAGGACAAGAGGTCATTTGAAGGGATGGCCCTGGTGTCGCTTTTCTTTTTTCTCGCTGGATGCTGGAACGGACAGCAACATTGGAAAGATGCGGAACGGCGCTATTGGGCCATGGAAAAGCTACGGAATTCGATCATTAAGGAATCCCGTTTAGAGCTCGACGCTCGCAAAGAGGCAAATGAATGACAACTACCGAAACCGCCGCCCCCCGCACATTGGGTAAGGTTCGCCCGCATCCCTCGCAGAACGAGGCTTTGCTCTTCGAGAAGTCGTCGCCGGGCAAGCGGGCTTACAAATTGCCGCCGCTTGATGTGCCGGCCGTCGATTCTGCGAAACTACTCCAAAACCAGTACCGCACGAAGTGCGCGGAGCTGCCGGAACTTTCCGAGATCGAGCTGATCCGCCACTTCACGCGGCTCTCCACCTGGAATTACGCGATCGATTTGGGCATGTACCCTCTGGGCTCGTGCACCATGAAATACAACCCGCGCGTGAATGAATTTGTGGCGCGCATCGAGGGGCTGGCCGAGGCGCATCCTTACCGGCCCGACGCACTCGCTCAGGGCGTTCTCGAAATCTTCGATCTGCTACAGCGGTGCCTGCTCGAGATCACCGGCATGGACGCGATCACTTTGCAACCGGCGGCGGGCGCGCACGGCGAGTTTACGGGAATTCTGCTCACGCGGGCGTGGCACGAATCGCAGGGCAGTCCACGCAAGAAGGTTTTGATTCCCGACTCGGCGCACGGCACCAATCCGGCCACCGCGGCCTTCAGCGGCTACGCGGTCGAAAACATCAAATCAAATTCTCAGGGCGGAATCGATCTCGATGTGCTGGCCAGCCGCGTGGATGAAGACACCGCGGCGCTGATGCTCACCAATCCATCCACGCTGGGGGTTTTCGAAAGCGAGATTCACAAGATCGCCGACATTCTGCACGCCAAGGGCGCGCTGCTCTACATGGACGGCGCTAACATGAATGCGCTGGTGGGCAAAGTGCGCCCCGGCGATTTCGGCGTGGACGTGATGCACCTGAATCTGCACAAGACCTTCTCAACGCCACACGGCGGCGGAGGGCCGGGATCGGGGCCGGTGGCCTGCAAGAAGTTTCTCGAGCCGTTCCTTCCGATTCCAATTCTGGTCCGAGACGAGAACGGCCCGAAGGGCTGCCCGGATGCCGGGGATTGGGAGGACACCAATGCCGAGCAGACAGCCGATGGCTGCCCTCCGCTGTTTCGCGCTCCGGTACTCAAGCCGGATGGCGAGCGTGCCGGGGACACTGAGCCCTTGCCGCTGCACGCGCAGGGCGGCGAGCTGCATTGGGAGTACGATCGTCCGCAATCGATCGGCCGCGTGCGCGCGTTTTACGGCAACACGGGAATGTTTATTCGCGCGCTGGCTTACATTCTCGCCAACGGCCCCGACGGCTTGCGCCAGACCACCGAAGACGCGGTCTTGAACGCGAACTACATCCGCAAAAAGATCGAAGACTTGTACGAGCTGCCATACAAAACGGCCTCGATGCACGAGGTGGTCTTCAGCGACAAGCGGCAGGCGGCGAACGGCGTGAAGACCGGCGACATCGCCAAGCGGCTCATCGATTACGGATTCCATCCCTACACGGTTAGCTTCCCGTTGATAGTGCACGGTGCGTTGATGATCGAGCCCACGGAGAGCGAGTCGCGCGAGGAACTGGATCTGTTCATCGATGCCATGCGCGCGATTGCGCGCGAAGCCGAAGAGAATCCCGATCTCGTGAAGACCGCGCCGCACTCCACGCGCGTTTCGCGGCTCGACGAGGTGCAGGCGGCGCGGAAACCGATTCTCCGCTGGAAGAAAGACAGGGAATAGGGAGTAGCCAGTAAGGAATAGGGAGCGCTCGATTTCAGAATGGCCAACACTCCTTTATCGCCGGGCGCAGTTTATCGCGGACGGCTGGCGCCTTCGCCCACGGGCTACCTGCATGTGGGGCACGCGCGCACCTTCTGGACGGCGTATGAGCGGGCGCGCGAAGCCGACGGCACGCTGGTAATGCGCATGGAGGATCTGGATGCCGAGCGCAGCCGCGCGGAGTTTGCCGAGGCGGCCATGGAGGATCTGCGCTGGCTCGGGATCGGCTGGCAGGAGGGTCCGGACAAAGGCGGTCCCTACGCGCCTTATGTGCAGAGCGAGCGGCGCGATTTGTATTTGGCGGCGTGGCGCAAGCTGCTCGAGGGCGGCTACCTGTTTCAATGCCGCTGCTCGCGCAAGGACATCGAGTCCGCGCTGGCCGCGCCGCATGAACGCGCGCAAAGCGACAGGCGAGGCAGCGAGCAGGAAATTCTCGACGATGAGCCGTTGTATCCGGGCACGTGCCGCCACCTGACGGGCCGCGAACCGCAGCTTCACGGCGCGATGCCGGCGAATCTTGAGAATCCCGACGAGGCCAACTGGCGCTTCCGCGTGCCGGACGGAGAGGCGATCGAGTTTGTCAACGGCAACCTGGGACCGCAGCGATTTGTGGCTGGCAAGGATTTTGGCGACTTCGTGGTGTGGCGGCGCGGCGGCGGCCCCAGCTACCAACTTGCCTGCGTGGTGGACGACGCGGCGATGCGCATCACGGAAGTGGTGCGCGGAGCCGACCTCATCAAGTCCACCGCGCGCCAGATTCTGCTCAACCGCGCCCTGAGATTCGAGAATCCCGCGTGGTACCACTGCCGGTTAGTCGTCGATGACCGCGGCCGGCGGCTGGCCAAGCGCCACGACGCCCTGAGCCTGCGCACCCTGTGCGAACGCGGAGTTACGCCGATGCAGATTCTGGCGAATCCTTATGCGTGCGCGCCGGCGTAGAGCGCAGCCACTTCAGCCAGCCGCGCGATGCCGATACGAATTTTTGCTTCCGCTGCGTTGGAAAAATTCAGCCGCAGATGATGGTGGCCCGACCCGTCGGGAAAAAAGTCGCGCCCCGGCACGAAGAGCACTTTGCGCTCGACGGCTGCGTGCATCATCTCCTGGGCATCGATGCTCTCCGGGCACGTGACCCACAGAAACATGCCGCCTTCGGGATGCGTCCAGCGAAAGCCTTCCGGCATGGAATGGCTGAGGCAATCGTTCATCACGGCATAGCGCGCGCAATAGGCGTCGCGGATGCGCTGCACGTGAGCCGCGTTGTCAAAGTCCGCCAAATAGCGGTCGACGATGCGCTGGTCGAGGTTGGAGGTGTGCAGGTCGGTGGCCTGCTTGGCGACGACCAGCTTGCGCAGCGCCGGTTCGGCGGCAACGATCCAGCCAACGCGCAGGCCCGGAGTCACGGTCTTAGAAACCGTGCTGACGTAGAGCACCGTGCCTTCCCGATCGAGCGACTTGATGGGCGGAATGTCGACGCCCGCGTAACGAAGTTTGCCGTAGGGATCGTCTTCGATGACAAGCACTCCGTGGCGCGCGGCGATTTCGTAGAGCGCAATTCTTCGTTCGGCGGACATCGTGACGCCGGTGGGATTTTGGAAGTTGGGAATGGTGTAGATCAGTTTGGGATGCTCGCGAAGGATCACCTCTTCCAGGCGGCTTGTGTCCAGGCCCAAGTCGTCAGTGGGCACCGAGGCGAAGCGCACCTCGTAGGCTTGAAAGGCCTGGATGGCGGCCAGATAGGTCGGGGCTTCGGTCAAAATGCAGTCGCCGGAATCGAGAAAAACTTTGCCGATCAGGTCGAGAGCCTGCTGCGAGCCGGTGGTAATGAGGATGTTTTCTGTCGCGCAGGAGACGCCGCGCAGGGCCATCTCGGCGGCGAACTTTTCGCGCAGCGGGCCGTAGCCCTCGGTCACGGCATATTGCAACGCGGAGGCGCCGGCTTCGGCCAAAACCCGCTGTGCGCTTTGCGCGACCTCGGCCACGGGGAAGCACTCCGGCGCGGGAAGGCCGCCGGCAAATGAGATCATGTCGGGCTGTTCGGTCACTTTAAGAATCTGCCGGATGGTGGAAGGACGTACCTGCCCCATCCTCCGTGCAAATTTGTATTCCATTGCGCAAACTCCCTGGCCAACCCCGAAAATTGCAAACGATGTGAATGTCAGTGTAGCGCACGCAAGGATTCTTGAGGCTCCGCGCGGCCTTGCTGGATGAACGAATTGAGTAGCGCACCACGGCCCATTCGCGCCAGAATATCTTATGATCCGAACGCTTAGCCTACTGCTCGTGGTGGCGGCTTGCTTGTCTGCCCAGGTGCTCGCACAATCGGCCGCCCAACTGCCTGACGCTCCCACGCCTGCTCCCGACGCGCCAACCCTCCGCAATTTCCCGCGCAACCTTCTCCACGATCAGGCGGGCATCTGGACCGCTC